>WLND01000063.1 GCA_009726075.1 Actinomycetota bacterium | reverse complement strand
TGGATCATCCACTCGACTCCATCGAGCGTGCCGAGGTACATCACGACGTGCTGGTAAGCACACGGCTCGCTTGTGCAGGTTCGGTACAGGACGATGTCGCCCGGTGCGAGGTTTGCTGCACCCACCGGGGCGTAATGCGGATCAAGGCCAACACCGCCCCACGGCAGCATGTTGCGCGTCGAAGGGGCCCACGACTTACCGGCCGTCTCGAGCCCTGCTCCCTCCGCGTACGCGCGCGAAACGAGCGAGGAGCAGTCGAACCGAAAGTCGTCCATGCGTCCGGCTCCTCCGCATGCGTAGGGGGCTCCGAGCCGGCTCAGGACCCAGCGTGCCGCTCCGGCAGCTTGCGGGGTCGCCGCCTTCGTTATCGCCTCACCGCACAGCCTGCTGACGTCCACGCGCAACGGAACGGTGCCCGGAAGGCTCGCGAGCGGGCAGCCCCGGGGCTTGATCCTGCGCTGCGGATGCTCGACGCGCAGGACGGCGTCAAGTCGGGCTCGGGCGGCGCGCCTCTTCGCAATCGCATGCGCGCAGCGGTCCTGCAGCGAGGTCACGGCCACCTGGGCCGCTGTCATGCGCGCCTCCTGGGCGCGGGCCGCGCTGGTGCCAGCACTCCAATCCATCTTGGCCCGCACAAACGCCAGTACCTTCGTTCGCACCCCGGCGGCGAGCCCGGGGATCGCGTCGATGCCCTCCGTCACGGTCGCAGGGGCGCCCGCCAGCACCGCGGCGAGGGCCGAACGCTGGGCCTCCGGAAGGGCTGACACTGCAGACCCCGCTGACTTCGACAGGGCCGCGTACCTCGAGCGCAGTTCGCTCGTGGAGCCGGCCGATCCGGGCTGGCCCGCCCTGGCAACCGCAAGGGCCAGTCGTGCCTCGGCCAGCTTCTGCCTTCGGCCTCGCTCGGTTTTCTTCGCCTTCTGGAGCGCCGTCCATGCGACGAGATATCTCTGCGCAGCCTTGGCATTGACCGCCGTGAACGCTCGAGACTTCGAGGCCGCCCGGGTGGGCACGCTCGGGGTGGCGTCGGGGTTCCGGCTTTCGGGGGCGGCAGAAGGGGTATTCGGACGGACGTCCTCGGGCCCACCCGTGACAATCGGCTGCGGCAGCCCGGTCAGGTCGTCCCCAGCGATGTCCTGCTCCCCCGCGCCGGCGGCGGGCGTCGGCGCAACCTGAGGCGTGACCTGAGGCGTGACCTGAGACATCACCCGAGCGCGCCAGGACCCAGCGAATTCCTGCGCAGACACTCCAACGATCACTCCGCCAAGGAACAGCACGACCAGCAGGGCAGCAAGGCGGACGCCCCGCCCGGCCACCGGGCCCCTTGGCACCTGCTCCCCGCCCCGCCTCACCAGCGACCTCGCATGACCTCGCCCGCCTCCCAGGCTGGAGGGCTCCCGGCCAGCCGGCTTCGTCCCTCACTGCAGGTATCGGATCAGGGCCCACTCCGGCATTCGGAACCGCTGGCCCGGCTTTCTAGGGCTGGCCGGCCCGGCCCTTGCGTCCCGATGGCGGGTCGGCGAGATCGAGCGGCACCGACGCAGGGATCGCCCGGTGATCCACCGGGGCGTCCGGTATCACCGCAGGAAACTCGGCCAAGCCCCACCCTTCCGCGAGGGTTCGGCCCGGCAGGCACGCATGGGCGAGGTCGTTGTAGGCGGGCCCGAGGAGCGGATGGTCGAGCAGCGTGCCCATCCGATGGAGGTTGCCCGCGGTCAGCACGTCTTTCGTCGCAAGGGGGATGGCGCCGATGAGCGGGATACCGAGGCTGGTGGCGAGCAGGTGATCGCGATCAATTCCGACGCCTGCCACCGATTGGTTGACGACGATCCCGATCTTCTCAGCCGGAATCCCCAGGCCGCCCTCGCCGACCTCGGTCGTGATGTCGTGAAGGGCCCGACCCATGCCGTCGACAGCCGTTGCAGCGAGGGTCGTGACGTAGAGAATCGCGGTTGCCTCCGGCAGGCAGACCTCAGCGATCAACGGGTCGAGGTACTCCACGCCGGTGTCGATGATGATGACGTCGAACATGCGCTGAAGACTTCGGATCATCGTGCGATAAAACCCCGGGCCGTCGGTATCCGCGGTTCGCGGCCGCATGGGAGCGAGCAGCGCGTGTATCGCCAGGGTTTCGTCGTAGACCAGATTCCGGAGAATCGTGACCTCGTCCCAGACCGATTGCACCCTGATGTTCATGGCGGTCGGCGAGTGCTTGCCGAGGAGCGACGACACCTGCCCGCCTCGGACGTCCATATCGACGAGGCAGACGCTCAGCGGCTTTCCCGCCTCCCTCGACGCCCGGGCTATCGCGGCACAGAGCAGGAGGGCGACCGTCGACTTGCCGGATCCGCCCTTGTTCGAGGCGAATGCGATGGTCGTCTGGCCAGGGAGCACCGGCTGGGCGAGTAGGTCTGCGCACGCTCCGCTCGCGAGTTCGGCGGAGGCGTCCGCAACCGGCGTATCCGGCGCGGCCGGCACTCGACGGGTCGGTGCCGGCACGGACGCTGCCGACACGGACGATGCCTGTCCGGTCGGCGCTTGCCCGGTCGGCGCTTGTCCGGGGGCCGAGGACGGAAGCGGTGCGCTCGTCGACGAGGGCAGGACGACGGTCGCGTGGCCACGTCGGGGCCGGGTCGTTGCCTGACGCGACAGCGGACGGCTCGTGACCGCCGGGAACTTGGCGGGGAAGGTCACCACTCCCTCGAGGCCTCGGCGAAGGTAGTCGAGCACAACGGCGCCGCCCTGCTCCATCGGAAGCAGGTGGTAGGTCACCTGATCGGCGCGAAGGCCCTGGTCCGTCCTTGCCTTGGCGATCAGGGCCTCAAGCCGGGCGAGCTGGGGCCGGTTCCAGATCGCGATGAAGACGCTGGCTCCCGCGCCGCACATCGCTGCGACAGCCCCGGCCGTCTGCTCGAGCTCCGACGCCGCGCCAGGGCCTTCGACGAGCACGTCGGAGAACACCAGGATTCTCGACTGAACGCTCAGGCGTCCACTGGACAGGCCCTCCCACATCGATGCGATGGTCGGCTGCAGGTCCTGGATGGTCCACGCGGCGGCCGAATCGACGAGCAGGTCGCGCACGCACGGCTCCGCGATGACGATGACTTCGGGATTGGTCACGTTCGGGCCCGACCGTGCCCGCTCGCCTGGATCGGCGGTCCGGAGAGGATGAAATCGCGCCGCCACTGCGCATCGGGGTCGAGTCTCGGCGCTGCTTCAGGTGTCGCTGGCAGGACTCGGAGGCGCGAGGGGTCTGCACCGAACACCCGATCGAGAACATCAGGTGCTGGCGGCGAGAACGGGCTCTGGGTCACGGCGTCAGTCTCCCTCACTTGTCACCGCTCACCACCACGACATGCCCGAAATCCTCGGGCACCGCCAGTAAGCGCGCGCGACCGACGGGGGTCTGCACCCGAAAGACCTCGACCATCCCCGCCGCGATCAGAACCGACGCAGTGAACAGCGCTTCTGCGCGGGTCAGACCCATCGCGGCCGCAATTTGGTCGATCGTCCGATCCCCATCGATCGAGTCGGCGAAGGCATGAAGGCCGGGCAATCGGCGGGCGCTGGGAGTGGACCTGACGGCCCTCAGGACGACAGCGCCGCCGGCCGACGATGCCCCAAGCGTCTCTGCGGCCCGGGTCGTCCGCGTGTTCCGGCTGCCGACGGCGGAGACGAGGGAGTCAAGTCGCGTCGGCAGGGTGCAGTAGTGGGATGTCACGGTGTTGCGCGACGGCTCAATGCCGAGGACGGGCCGGGCCAGCACGGCCCCGAGGCTGGCGAGCAGATACTCCTCATGGATGTCGGCGAGCTCCTCGACCGACAGCGTTCCCGCACCCACGGCCATGCGGCCCGCGTCGAGGTTGACCGACCCCGCCGCCATTTCAGCCCGGTGAGCGGGGTAATCCGCAGGATCGAGGTTTCCGGTCGAAATGAGCCGTGCGACCACATTGGGGTGATAGTCGGCAAGGTGGATCGAGTAGACGCCGCCCTCAAATACGTAAATCCGTGCCCGCGAGTGGGTGCCGGCATCACGCACGTAGAAGGCGCCGGTCCACGACTTTCGGGAGGCGGTGGCGAGTGCCTTGACCAGATGCTTATTCACTGCAGCAGTCCCTCTCGGGCAAGACCGGTAGCAGCAGCCTGGTTCGAGGCAACGGCTGGCACCGGCAACGGCTGAAGTGTACGTCCGGAAATGACCTCGTTCGGCTGACCCGACGTAATCGGGCCCGCGCGCCACCGCGATGTTCTACCGTAGCCCCGTCGGGTTCGCTGCCGCCACAGAATCGGCACGCGCACAATTCGACAATCGACGTCGGGATGCTCCGACGCGAAGGGGGTCGGACGCGTCATGGGACCACGGTCCATTCCAGCACAGCCAATGTTCGCGGACGACTCCGAGCGCCTGGTGTGGGAAGCCCTTCGCCGAACCCTTCGCGACGGCGACGTCCTGCTGCACGGGGTGCGCTTCACCGATCACGAGCACGGCGAGGTCGAGATCGACCTGCTCGTGCTCATGCCTGACCTCGGCGCCGCCGTCATCGAGGTCAAGGGCGGCCACGTGACCTTCAGCGACGGCGCTTGGTGGCAGAGCGACGCCTACGGCGTCCATCCCATCGACCCGGTGACCCAGGCGCGCAACGGCGTGTACTCGCTCAAGCGATTCCTGCAGCACCAGCCGACCTGGTCTCGGGGAGCCCTGCGTGCCGCGTGGCTGCTCGCCCTCCCCTACACGCCGGTGAATGCCGCATTGGGCCCAGAGGCCCGCCGCGAGATCGTTATCGGCCTCGGCGACGAAGCCGATGCGGCCGTCATGGTCTACGAACAACTGAGCGGCCCGGCCATGCAGGCACGGACTCCCGGGGATGGCTGGGTCGACTCGGCGCTCGAGCTCCTCCTCGGGTGCCGTGACGAGCCCGGCGAGATCCTCGGCCGCACAGCCGCCCGCCTCCGCCACGTGGATCAGCTCACCGAGGCGCAGGCGGCCCTGCTCGGTGTCGTCCGCCTGAATCCCCATCTCGAGATCATCGGCTCCGCCGGCACGGGCAAGACGTGGCTCGCCATCGAGCAGGCGCGGCGCTGGGCCGAAGCCGGTGAACGCGTGTGCTTCGTCTCGTACGGACGCGGGGTCATCGAGATGGTGCGCCGCGCCATGGCGGACCTCCCGGCTGCTCAGCAGCCGGCCTACCTCGGCACCTTCCACCAGCTCGGCTATCGCTGGGGTGCGCAGGCCGACGCAGAGTCCGGCTCCGAGTTCTGGGAGAACGAGGCCCCAGCACAAATGGCCGCCGCGGCCACCGCGTTGGACGACGCATCGCGCTTTACCGCATTCGTCGTTGACGAGGCTCAGGATTTCGCAGACTCATGGTGGACGGCGCTCCTTGCCTCTGCGGCGTCCGACTCATTCCGTCTCGCGGTCTTCCGCGACGACGAACAGGCCGTCTTCAACGACCGCAAGGGCCGCCCGGATCTTCCGCTCGTTCGGCTCTCGCTGGACGAGAATTTGCGCAATGCCAGGCAGATCGTTGATACGTTCCGCCCCCTCCTGGCCGCGCCAGTGACCGCACGGGGCGGCGACGGCTTTCCGGTCGAGTACGTCGCTTGCGCCGCCGACGGTGCCCTGGACACCGTGGACGACGTGATCGAAACCCTCCTCGAAGAGCGCGGCTGGCTCCCCGAGCACATCGCGGTCGTCACGACTAAGCATCGGCACGCCGTTCAGATCGAGCAGGCGGACGACAAGGTCGCCTACTGGGACGACCTATGGTCGGCAAACAATGTCTTCTACTCCACGGTCTCCGGGTTCAAGGGCCTCGAACGACCGGTGGTCATCCTTGCCGTCAATGGTTTCCATACTGGGGTCGACCCCAGGAGCGTGCTGTACTCGGGGATGAGTCGGGCACGCGACCTGCTCATCATCGTCGGCCCGCCCGACGACCTCGCAGCAGTACTCGACGCCAAGTCGATACGCCGACTTATGCGCGGAGCCCTCCACTCGGGCTGAGCTGTCGACAACTCACTGCCACAGGGAGGCTGCCAGCAACTCCGCGACCGTCACCTCAGCGAGGAGACGCACGTCGTCATCGTCGTCGTGGCGGTAGCGAAGATCGAATGCGGAACCCTCGAGTTCACGTCCGACGGCCACGAGCGTCGATCCGCGCTCGCTCACCCACGTGAGGAGCTGCGGCTCCCACCGCGAGCCGGCAAAGAGCACGAGTCGGTAGTCGGTGGTCTTGGTCAGGTAGACATCGACGTGGCTCCAATCGCCTGTCTCGCAGCCGGTTGCCGCCAGGCGGGGGCCTTCTCTCAGCATGAGGGAGCCCTGCTGCGCCGAACTCATGCGACGAGCCGGCGCGACCAGGTGGGTGCCGTGCGGGCCGATAGCCAGCTCGCTCAGCCGGGGGAGCCAGTCATCCTGTCGGTCGATGAGGTCTGCTGTGGCCGCCGACGCCTTGGCGAGCACGGCCTGAAGGCCGACCTCCCCGCCGAGATGCGACTCCAGGGCCAGAAGCAGGGCAAGGGTGTGCAGGAAGGAGCGGCAGGCGACACCGCCCTCCTCCTTCTCCGCACCCATGAGCAGCGTGCGCGTCGCCATCCCCGCGACGTCCGATCCATCGACATTCGTGAGCGCGATGATGGGGCACTGCCCCTCGTACCTGCCTACGGCATCGAGTGTCTCGACGGAGCCCCCGCTCGCGGACACCGCGATCACCACGGTGCCTTCGCGCACCGCCGGCAGCAGATCGCTGCTGGCGATCTCTGCGATGGCATCGACCCCGATCGACCGAAGCCGGGCCGCGGCCACGCTGTTCGCGTAGTGGGACGAGCCCATCCCAAGGAGGACGATGCGGCTCGCCGCACTGATATCGGTTGCCACCCATGGGTTCTCGCGACGCAACTCGGTAGCGAGCTGGGTCAAGACGCTCGGCTTTCGCTCGACATCGACCCGAAAGAGCTCTGCCTTCACTGCCTTGACTCCCTCATTCGATTTGCGGTTCGGACTGCTGGTGGAGCAGCGCGTGGAGCGCCGCCTCAGGAACGTACCGCCAGTGGGGCAGGTAGCGTGCGGCGTATATGAACTCGCGGCACTCCTGCTGAAGCTGAAATGGACGCAGGAGTCGCTGGTCCAGCAGGGCATCCTCGTCCTTCTCCGCAAGAACAGTCACGTACGCGGCCAGGAACGACCGCTGCGCTGCTGCGATCCACTCGATGACCCTTCCCTGCTGCTCGCCATCGAGCCCCTCGGTGCGATGCAGGACAACGCGGGCCACATGGTCCAGGGACGCAAGCATGCCCGCAACATCGCGGGCCACCGGCTGCCTCGCGCGGCGCTGCGCCGGTGACTGCATGGGGTTGCCGTCGAAGTCGATGACGTACAGCGCCTCGGTGCGAGCCTGCCTCAGGATCTGGCCGATGTGGAGGTCGCCGTGCACATCGATGACAACCGGGCTCCGACAGTCGTCGATGCGCGCGAACTCTTGGGCAACAAGGTCTGCATCGGACGTCCCGATCCCCGAGCCGCGCAAGTCAGCGACGGCTTCAGCACGCCAAGAGTCCGTATCCGCCCTCGACGCCTGGTCTCGCCCGCGCCCGGCGAGCGCCAGGTGCATGCCCGCGACCAGTCGTCCGACCTCGGGTATTGAACGCAATGAAGCGCCTGCATCGATCTCGCCAAGGGCCAGCCTCCGGACGTCGTCGACCGCCCACTCCCAGCCATCGCGGGTGCCGGCCACGTAGTCGACGACGGTTGCGATGAGCATGGCGCCGCCGTCGGTTCCCACGCTCACCAGGCCCCACGGCCTTGGCGTGCCGGTGAAACCTGCCCCTGCCAGCGCCGCGAGT
>WLND01000062.1 GCA_009726075.1 Actinomycetota bacterium | reverse complement strand
CTGCCTGATCGGCTCAGGGTCGGTCGTCCTGCACCGCGTGCTCATCGGGCCCCACTCCCTCGTGGGGGCGAGCGCACTGGTGTCGGCCGGCACCGTCGTGCCGCCCAATGCGCGGGCGCTCGGCGTGCCGGCGCGGATTACCGAAGGCGTGATCGACAACGACGCGTTCGCGGAGCCCGTGGCCATCTACGTGAGCAACGCCCACTGGTACAACGCCGACCTGCGCAGGATTTCGTAGCGCCTCTACGCCGAGAGCCCCCGAGCCCCGGACCGCACGAGTTCGTCGACGAGGGCACCGTGTATCCCTGGAACCCCGGCAACCATCACGCCCTCGTAGGGATCCGGTGACCCAAGTCCCCCCACCCGGGCACCCGCCTCCGCGGCGATCAGGGCTCCGGCTGCGATGTCCCACCGGTTGAGGCCGATCTCGTAGTAGCCGTCGAGGCGTCCTCGGGCCAGCCATGCGAAGTCGAGGACGGCAGCGCCGGCCCGCCTGATGTCGCGAATATGCGGCACCAGTTCATGGAGAACAGCGGCCTGGGCACGCCTGCGCTCCGCCGCGTAGCCAAAGCCGGTGGCGATGAGTGCCGACCCCAGCGACGTGCACTCCCGCACGCGCAGCGGGACGGCCCTTTCGGCATCGACCTGCCACGCCCCCTGTCCTCGGACACCGATGTACGCCTCCCCCAGCTCGGGTGCCACGATCACCCCCACCTCGCACACGCCATCCACTTCTGCGGCCACCGACACCGCCCAGGTCGGCATCCCGTAGAGGTAGTTCACTGTGCCGTCGAGCGGATCGACCACCCAGCGAACGCCCGAGGTGCCGGCCCGCTCGCCGCCCTCCTCTCCCAAGAGCCCATCGGTACTGCGCTCGCCGAGCAGGATGTCGATGAGTCGGGCCTCCGCACCCCTGTCCATCTCCGTGACGGCGTCGGTCGGCGAGGACTTCGTGTCAACGACGAGTGCGGCGGGACGCTCATTGGCCAGGAAATCAGCAGCCACCCCTGCCGCCCGCCAGCCGATCGGCAGCAATGGATGAAGGCTCAGGACAAGGTCGATCGAAATCGCGTTCATGGAGGCATTGTGCCCGTTGGTCCACCGGACGCAGTAGCCTGACGAATCGTGCTGACGACCTACCGCGAAGTCCTTCGCATTCCCGGGGCGTTGCGCTTCTCCTCGGCAGGCTTCGTCGCCCGCCTTCCCATTTCCATCGTCGGCCTGGGCATCATCGTCTACATCGCAGGGGTCACGGGATCGTATGCGCAGGCGGGTGTGCTCGCGGCGTCGTTCCAGCTTCCCGCGGCGGGGTTTGCGCTCCTCACCAGTCGCCTCCTGGACCGGCGGGGTCAGCACCGGCTGCTGCCGCTCCTCGCCTGCCTCCACGCTCTGAGCCTCATCGCCTTCATCATCGTCGTACAGCAGGGAATGCCGCTCCTGGTACAGGCCCTCGCCATCGCGTTCGCCGGGGCCACCCAGCCAGCCATCGGCGCCGTCGTCCGAGGACGATGGGCCTACACGATCGGGCTGCGCGGCGACACGTCCTCGCCCCTCCTCCGAAGCGCCTTCGCCCTCGAAAGCATCGTCGACGAGGTCATCTTCACCATCGGCCCGCTGCTCGTCACCGTGATGGCCGTCCGCCTGACCCTGGCTTCGCCCATCGTCCTGGCCGCGGCCCTGGCCGTCATCGGCGCCGTGCTCCTCGCGGCGCAGCGGTCGTCCGAGCCACCGCCATCCCCGCGCAGCACCGACCTCGACGCCCACACGGGGTCGGCCATCCGGTTGCCCGGGATGCCTGCGGCCGTGCTCGCGGCCGTCGGAATCGGCTTCATCTTCGGCTCCTACGAGGTCACGGCCATCGCGTTCACCGAACGGGCTGGCTCCCCCGCCTCAGGAGGCTACGTCCTCGCTCTCTGGGCCCTCGGGTCCATGGCCGGCGGCCTCTGGTTCGGCTCGCGCCACTGGAAGATTCGGCTGCCGAACCAGGCACTCGCATGCGTCGTCGTCCTCGCGCTGGTGCTCATCCCGGTGCCATTCATCCGATCGGTTCCGATGCTCGCCGCCGTCACGCTCATCTCCGGTGCCGCGGTGGCCCCCGCCCTCATCTCCGGATTCTCCCTCGCCGAGCGGTTGGTCCCCAATGCACTGCTCACCGAGGGGCTGACCTGGAGCAATTCGGGTCTCGCCATCGGTTTCGCGGGTGGATCGGCGCTCGCCGGGCTGGCCGTTGATTCCTTCGGCACCACCACCTCCTTCGTCCTGCCCTGCGCCGGGGCCTGCACGGCGGCACTGGTCCTGCTCATCAGCCGGCGGAGGCTCCTTGCGTTCGTCGTGCCGTACCGCGATGTGCCGCCGACCGCCACGTTGAACTCCGATCCCATCGCCGGTCCCGCTCCCGGCGCATTCCGCGACGACGCACGCTGACGATCGACCGGACCGGGTCGCACAGCGTCCCTACCGGGTTTTTGCGGTAAACGCGATACGTTATGCAGGAGACACACCCGAAGGACTGCGTACGCGCCCCTTGCGCGTACGCATAAAAGGCTGGAGAAGACGGTGGAACCGCTGAGCCCCAAGGAGATTCAGGCGCGCGTCCGCGCCGGTGCCTCGGCGGAGGCAGTGGCGGCCGAGACCGGCTGGCCCCTCGACAAGGTCACGCGCTACGCGGGCCCGCCGCTGGCCGAACGCGGCTACATCGCGATCCAGGCGCAGGAAGTCGAAGTGCGCCGGTCAGGCAGCACCCGAGCCGGGGTGGGAGTGACACTCGGCGACACGGTGGCGCAGGTCCTCTCGGACGACGATCGATCGCCACTCGACATCGACTGGGACGCTCGACGGCGTCACGACGGCCGGTGGATCATCACGGCAGACTTCATCGGATCGCGGGGACCGGTCCACGCCTCATGGACGTACGAGACCTCTGGCAAGACCCTGCACCCGATCGACGAGAACGCCCGCCGCCTCATGGGAGTCAGCAGCGACGTCGACGACAAGCCGGCCGTCGAACAGGCGCCCGCACCCGAGATGGTGTCTTCGCTTGCTCCTGAGCACGACGATGGGGAGGGCGAGCATCGACCCCGCCTCGTCTCCGTCCCGAGCCTCAACTCGGCTGGCCCGGCGCCGTCCGGGGTGGCCAGGGCCGGCGCTGCCCGACTCGACACCGACATCGTCCCGCTGAATCCACCCGCTGCCTCGGCGTCGACACCGGTACCTGAACCCCGGGCCGAGCCGAGGTTCGAGCATCGCCGCAAGCCCGACCCGACCACGGTGGCGATCCCCCGCGAGGAGCCCCAGGCGCCGGAGCCACCCAAGTCAAAGCCCAAGTCTCGACGCGCAAGTGTGCCGAGCTGGGAGGAGATCCTTTTCGGCGCCACCCGCGGGGATGATGCGTAACTCCGTTGATGGCTACGCCTCGTCGTGGCGGCCGGCCGGAGTCGTGTCCTAGGCGTCGTTCTCGGTGAACGGCAGGGTCTGCGACGACATGTGCTCGGCGTTGGCAGTAAGCGCCGTGAGGCGCGCTCGGTGGTGCCGGCGGCAAAGAACCTCGTACGACACTTCGCCGGTCAGACCGGTGCGACTCGTATCCCCCACCACCACCTGATCTCCCTCCACGACCATGACCCCGCCGACGGTGCGCGCATTCTGCGTTGCCCGGACACCGCACCAGCACAGCGCCTCGACCTGGAGCACGTGCACCCGGTCCGAGAGCTCGACGAGTCGTCCAGAGCCGGGGAAGAGCCTGGTCCTGAAGTCGGTCATGATCCCGAAGGCGTAGACGTCGATGCGGAGATCGTCTACGAGCCCCGCAAGCTGCTCAACCTGCTCGGGTGAATAGAACTGTGCCTCGTCGCAGATGAGGTAGTCGATCGTGCGCCCCGTTGAGAGCTGGTCGACGATGAAGTGCCGCAGGTCGAGGGAGTCGGTGACCTCGACCGCAGGCACGGCGAGTCCAAGGCGACTCGAGAGGACGGACTCCCCCGCGCGATCCATCCGAGTGAAGACGATGCCGTGGCGGCCTCGCGACGCATGGTTGTGATCCGTCTGGAGTGCCAGGGTCGACTTGCCGCAGTCCATCGTCCCGGCATAGAACACGAGCTCGGCCACGCGCAATGGTCCCATACTCCAGTGCGGGCCCTTAGCCGCGGAACATGAGCGCCGGGATCTCGAGCTCCGCGAGGCTCAGTGCCCCATGCTGCCCGATGAGCGACGACACGAGCCTGTCGCGGACACTGGCGAGCGAGGCCGCGCCCTGGGCCACCGCCACCACATGGCCGATGCGTTCGGCGATGAAGTCATCGGTCGGGCCGTAGAGGCCGGTCGCGATGACTTCATCGCGTGTGAGGACCCGCGCCAGGTCGCCGAGCCGCTGACGCCACCGCCCAGCAATGGCCTCGACGTGCATCGGGCGCGCATAGAGGTGCCGCACCCTGGGCTCGCCCGCGACCATCATGACGTCGGCCATGAGCTCAGGGTGGGATTCGATGGCGATGCGGGAGGAGGCTGGGCAGTTGACCATGCCGTGGTCTGCGGTCACGAGCATCGCGGACCCTCGGGGCAACGCCTCTCCCAGCCCGGCCACGAGGGCATCGGCGCGACGCAGGGCCGCGAGCCAGGGGCCGCTGCCGACGCCCGACTCGTGGCCCACTCGGTCGACTTCGGCCCAGTAGACATAGGTGAGGGTGCGCCCCGCGCCCGACGTGGCCGCATGAAGGGCACGCACGCGTGCCGCGGTGTCCTCAGCCGCCCGGTACCGCGCCCCACGCAGGACGGCGTTTGTCAGGCCGGAACTCTTGTAGGACCCGGGTCCGATCGTCGAGACCTCGACCCCGGCCCTTGACGCCGTCTCGAAAATCGTCGGCTCAGGCTGGACGCTCACGGGAAGAGGAGCGCCTGACCACTTCAGGGGATTGAGCACCTGGTCGGTCTCAGGGAGGAGAAATGACCCCCCCACCAGACCGTGGGCGCCGGGAAGCAGGCCGGTGCCGAGGGATCCGAGAGCCGACGGCGTGGTCGTGGGGAACACGGTCGAAATCGGGCCCCCGCTGGCTGCAGCGAGGGTCGGAGCGTGATCGGAGAACTCGCGCAGGAGCCGCCACCCGAGTCCGTCGACGAGGCACACGACCGCATGCTGGACATCGCCGAAGCCAAAGCGATCCGCGAACCCTCCGACTCCGACACCGGCTGCGGCGGAGCCGAGGACGTCGGCAAGCCCTGGTTCGGTCACGCGGTCCTAGCGCAGGCGGGCAGCGGTCGCCTGCGACAGCGCCGCGGCGAAGGCGAGCGCCTGAACGACAACGTCCGCACCGTCTGCGACCTCCGAAACGCGAACCGAGAGGTCGTCATTGCTCGACGTTCCGGTGTATCCGTGATCGGCATCGCACTGGGGGTCGCCGCAGGTCGCGGGCTCGAGATCGATTCGACTGACCGCCCCCCAACCGATGGTGATGACAACCTCCGCGGTCGGGCCACCTGCCTCGTGCTTGGCAGGCTCACTCACGACACGTGTCACGACCACCGAATCGACCCGCTCGAGACGCACAGCCTCGGTCGATGCCGTAGCGAACGGAGTGGGGGTCGTTTCATCGACCCCGTGCTCATCGGTGTGGCCCACGATCAGTCTCGTTGGCGTCAGGGCCAGTACCGTGACGTGCCTGCGCAGCTCGTCGTGATCGAAGGTGGCCTCGTGGTGGACGAGGTACGACTTCAGGGGCTCTCCGGCAAGCGAGGTATTCAGTGCATCCGCCACGAGATCCGGGTAGTAGCCACTTCGCTGGATATCGCCACGCAACTGCTCGTCAAGCTCCGCCATGGGGACATCCTGTCACCCTCTGGCCGCGGACCACTCCATACCACTGCCAGTCGGCCGGGCCGGTGCCGCTCCGCTTGGTATCGCAACGGGGCTCGAGCGATTACGGTGTCTGACGTGACAGAACTCATTCGCTTCACCGACGACGTGGCAGCTGCCCTGAGCGAGGGTCGCCCCGTCGTGGCGCTCGAGTCCACGATCATCAGCCACGGGCTGCCTCGGCCGGAGAACCTCCGGGTCGCGACCGAGGTCGAGGACATCGTTCGGGCATGCGGCGCCGTGCCGGCAACCATCGCCATGCTCGACGGCATCGTTCACGTGGGCCTCACCAGCGACCTGCTTGCCCAGGTTGCCAATCGCGACGACGTCGTGAAGGTCTCCGTCCGCGATATTGCCACGGTGGCCGCCCGCCGCGGAAACGGCGCGACCACGGTCGCGGCCACCAGCCAGATCGCCTCGCGCGTCGGGATCGATGTGTTCGCGACAGGCGGCCTCGGCGGCGTCCATCGCGAAGCGCGCGAGAGCTGGGACGAGTCGGCCGACCTCACGACCATGGGCATGACCCCCATGACCATCGTCTGCGCCGGGGTCAAGTCGATCCTCGACGTCGGCGCCACCCTCGAGCGACTCGAGACCCTCAATGTCGGCGTCCTCGGCTACGGCACAAACGCCTTCCCCGGTTTCTACCTCAGCGACAGCGGGCACCTGGTCGACTGGTCAGTGTCGACGCCGCAGGAGGTCGCAGCGATCATGATGGCGCGTCGGGCCTTCGGCATTCAGTCCGCCCTCGTGGTGGCCTACCCCCTCGATGAAGCGGAGCAACTCGACCCCGACCTGCACGACCAGGTCCTTCGCGAAGGCCTGCGCCTTGCCTCGGCCCGGAACGTCATCGGCAAGGACGTCACGCCTTTCCTCCTCGATCACTTTCACCGAGCGACCCACGGAGCGAGCCTGCTCGTCAACGAGCGCATCATCGTGCGCAATGCCGAGCTCGCCGCCAGGATCGCGGTCGCGCGGAGTGCTCAGGCTGCATGACACCCCGGTTCACCCTGCTCGGCGATGTGCTCGTCGACATCACCGCGCTGGTCAGCGAACCGCTCAACCACGCCAGCGATACAGCGGCGCAGATCAGCGTCCAGCCGGGCGGTTCGGCCATGAACACGGCGTGCTGGCTTGCCTTCGACGGCGGCGAGGCGAGCGTCATCGGCGCGGTTGGCGATGACGCCTTCGGCGACATGATTCGGGCGCATCTGCGTCGGCTCGGAGTCAACGACGCCCTGGTAACGGTGAGCGGCGAAGCGACCGGAGCCTGCATCGTCATCGTCGATGAGCACGGCGAGCGCACGATGCTGCCGGACTCCGGGGCCAACTGCGCCTACGCAGCCTCGAGCCTGCCCGCTGATGCCTTTCCACCGGGTGGGCACTTCCACCTCTCCGGCTACACCCTGATGAACCCCAAGACCAGCCACGTCGGCCGTGCCGCCCTCCAACGCGCGCGGGCATCGTCCATGACGGTGAGCCTTGATCCCTCGTCTGCCGCGCCGCTGTCGCGCGAGCCCCAGGCCCTGCTCGAGGTGCTCGATCAGGTCGACGTGCTGCTCGCCAACCAGGCCGAGGCCGCCGTCCTCACCGGCCACGACGATGTGCCCTCCGCACTCGAAGCCCTCGCGCAGCTCGTCCCGACGGTCGTGCTCAAGCTCGGCGGCGCCGGTTCACTCGCCCGACGCGGCAGCGAGTACGCAACGACGGCAGCCGTCGCAGCCCGCGTCGTCGACACCACGGGTGCGGGCGATGCGTTTGCCGCCGGGTTCCTTCCCGCATGGGCCACGGGCGTCGACCTCGCGACCTGCCTTGGCCGCGCAGCCGAATCGGCCGCCCGGGCCGTCGCCCGTGTCGGAGCGGGGCCCGGTTAGGCCCGACCGGGAGAATAGGCCCACAATCCCAGGGAAGGACCACCATGGCACGGCGCTCTGCGCGCTCGGCATCAACCCCCGCAGGCGATGGTCGCATCGTCGACATCGACGTCTCGGATGAGATGCG
>WLND01000061.1 GCA_009726075.1 Actinomycetota bacterium | reverse complement strand
TGGCGATCCGAATGACGGGTCAGCCCCGGCGGGCCCCCCGTTCTCGCCGGACCCTAAGTCCACCGCATGTCCCCCACCAAGCGCCACCTGGTTTTGTCCCCAACAGGGGGGACCCACCGCGGGGACGGCTCGTCACTCAGTCGGCTGAGGCGGGGTCGAGCAGGCCATCGCTCCTCGCCTGGGCGTACAGCTCCGTACGGGTCCGCACCGTTCGTCCGACATTCGCATACTTTCCGCGAACCCGGTCCAGGTACTCCTTCGCGGTGTGCGGCGAAATGTCCATGCGCCGGGCAACCGCGCTCAACTTGAGCCCCGACGCATAGAGCCGAAGGGCGTGCAACTCTCGGGGGCTCAGATTCGGCGACTCCCCCGCCGAGGCCAGAATGGACGCCAGATCCATCGAGAGGTACAGCTCGCCGCGTCCCACGGTCGCGATGGCCTCAATGAGCACCTCGAACGACACGCGCTTCGGGATGAATCCGAGAGCGCCAACCTGAAGGGCCGAACGCACGGCTGGGGCGTCCTCGAACGCACTGACCAGCAGCACGTGCGCGCCTGCATCCTGAAGGGTGACGACCCCATGGGTCACCGAGCCGCTGCCGGGGCCTAGGTCGACGTCGAGCAAGGCGACATCCGGCCGCACCGAGGCGGCATCGACAACGCTGGCGCCGACGTAGTCGACGCTGGCAACCGTCGGATGGCCGATGAGCAAGGCCGCAAGGCCCTCTCGAACGAGCTCGTGGTCATCGATGATTGCCACGCGACGGGCAGGCGAATCAGTCAAAGAGTGCCTCCCACATGACGATCCCACCGACTGGATCATGGTGCCCCTCAACGCTTCGGCGCTCAGCAGCATCCCCCTGCGAGTTCCGCGTTGCCGCCGGTTGCGGCGAATTGCCTCCGATCGCGGCATCGATGTCGTCTGGCGACACGGCCACAACGAGGCGCACCATCACCGAATCTCCTTCTCGCCGGGCCGTCAGTCTGGCAGGGACTTCGGTCAGCGAATGGTCAATCGCCCTATTGGCTACCGACTGGAGGACGAGGAGTTGACCGCGCCGAGGCCGCGGGCTGTCGGCGAGGTCGATATCCAAGAGGCATTCGCGGCGATGGGCACGAATGGCCAACTGAAGGGCGAACGCATGGAGGGGATCCACTTCCGGGTCGATCCGCATGACCGACCGGATGAATCGCTCCTCACGGCCGCTGCAAGCCCGGACGGCTTCATCGGACGGATCCAGGGTCCCTTCGGCAATTCCTTGCAGGAGGGCTAGCGCCTGAGACTCGCCCAGGCTCGCGTACCTCCTGGCGATCACGCGGATGCTCTCCTGGTCTGCAGCCGCAGAGGCCTCCTCGAGCAATCCCTTTCGCATGGCGGCGGTGTAGGCCCGGTCATTGGCTCGGACGCTCCGCGCGAACAGCGCCCCCGCGATGATCACCCCGGTGCCCGGTCGGAGCAACTCCCCGACCACGTCGCCCTGGGTGAGCAGCCACGACACGAGCGCGGCAATCCACGCCCACCAGGGACCCGTGCCGGCCAGGACGAGAAGGAGTGCCACGATCCCCTGCGACGCCCAGTCCGACCATGGCGTCAGTTCGCCGGAGCCCAGGCCAAGCTCTTGCAGTCGGTAGACGAGGGGTGCCGCGAGGCAGACCCCGATGACGAGCCAGGCGGGCACGACACCCGATCGTCCGAACCAGACGAGCAGCCCACCGAGCCCTGCTGCGATGACGAATCCCGCGATCGCGGCTGCGGGATGCTCGTAGTCCCTCATCGTGAACGCGAGGGAGAGCAGGGTGAACAGGCCGAACGAGATGAGGATGGGCAAGGAGAGCGCCGTGATGCTCGTGGCCGTCTTCCCCAGCACCACCGACGCCCGCGACTCCGGGGTGTCCTGCCATGTGAGGGTCACGCAGGTGCCGTCGCCCCCCGTCGAGTCAATGGTCGCCCTCCCGTTCACGTCAGCCATCGCTTGAGTGATCGCGTGGGTGACCCCGAAGCGCTTCATTGCCGCGGCAGGTTCGAACCCAAGCCCGTCGTCGCGAACCGTGACTGACCAGACGTTGCGACGGCTCCCCTGATCGCGCTGCATGTCGACATCGATCACGACGTTGTCGGCATGCGCATGCCGGGCCGCGTTGGCCAGGGCTTCGCGCGCTGCCGTGATCATGGCCGAGTACACGTCATCCGGGACGGCCTGACGATCATGGACGTGCAGGTGCACCTGAACACCGAGATCCATGAGCGCACTGGTGGCCGGACCAAGGTCGGTGGCCCAGTCGCGGCTCTCGATGGCGGAGACCGACGTGCCGACGGCCGCAAGGGAGGCGAGGACGTGGGCACTCTCGTCGCATCTGATTCGGACGCGATCGCCAGCCGGCCCTGCGTTCGAAACCCCTCCGCGCGCAACGGCCGTCAAGGTGTTGAGCACGGTCTCGTGCAGCAACCGAGTCTGCTGCCGGAGGCTTCGCTGGATACGGCGGAGCTTTCGTGCCTGCCCCTCCGCTGCCTCCAGCCTCAGGCGCGCGCGCTGCGACCGCCTGGCCGCGATGAGAAGCCCTCGCCTTGCACCGATCCCGGCGGCTCCGATCGTGAGGGCGTACAACGGGTAGAGCAGCTCGCTGGCCTTGGACCCGGGTGCGGCCGTGCCCGAGACTTCCGACGCCAGCAGGGCGAACTCGGCGAGTGCCCCGACGACGATGACCGGGACCGCCACCGACGTGGCAAGAATCAGACTGGCCATCACCGCCGTCAGATTGAGCAACGAGGCTCCCGGACGCCAGAGTTCAGTGCTCGATTGCGATGCCGAACCGATCAGCGCCATGCCGGCGCAGTAGAGGAGCGCAACGTTCACCCCCTGAAATCGCACACGGCGCGTGCGATCGGACAGCGGGCCGAACGTCGAGATGATGATGCCGATCCAGGACGCGATGACCCCCACGAGAAGGACGTTCTCCGCGACAGAGAACCCTGCCGAGGGCCACAGCGTCGGATCGGGGATCAGCCACAGGCCCTGCCAGACGATGGCGAGTACCGCGAGGCCACGGTCGACTCCGAGCACAGGAAGGAGTTCCCCTGTCCGCACGGGCCCATCGACAGTGTCGAGCGGGGTCGGCTCTAGCGTCTCGTGTGGCACTGTGGAACCCTGCCACACGTGGACCTACCCCCGGCACGTCGTCGAGCAATTCGCTCGAATGCCCTCGGCATCGGCATTGCGACCGGCGCCTACGGCCTGTCCTTCGGAGCCATCAGCGTCGCCAGTGGCGTCTCGGTGTGGCAGACGCAGGCGTTGTCCCTCCTGATGTTCACGGGGGCCTCGCAGTTCGCCCTCGTCGGCGTCCTCGGCGCTGGCGGTGGGGCGGTCGCCGCAATTCTCACGGCCTGGCTTCTGGGCGCTCGCAATGGCCTCTACGCCCTCCATGTCGCGCCCACGATTCAGGTCGGCGGGTGGAGAAGGCTCGCAGCCGCCCAATTGACCATCGACGAGTCAACCGCCATGGCCGTGGCTCATGAAGACTCCCCCGCCGCCAGCCGCCAGGCCTTCTGGGCGACGGGCATCTCCGTGTTCGTCCTTTGGAACATCGGGACGGCACTGGGGTCGTTCGGCGCTTCGCTGCTCTCCGATCCGGCCATGCTCGGCCTCGATGCCGCCATCCCCGCAGGATTCATCGCATTGCTCTGGCCCCGACTCCGGGATCGCACCGCGTGGGCCGTGGCTCTCGCTGGTGCGGTCCTCGCCCTCGTATTGATCCCGTTCACGTCACCCGGGATTCCGGTACTGGGCTCGGCGCTCGTCGCTGTCGCCGCAGGACTGATGATGCGGAAGAGCGCATGATCTGGATTGCCGTCCTCGTCGGATCCCTCGGCACCTACGTCGCGAAGCTCGTCGGCTTCACCCTGCCCTCGTCCCTGCTCGATCGCCCGATCGTGCGGAGCATCGCCGGATTCCTGCCCATCGCCCTCCTCGCGGCCCTCGTTGCCGTTCAGACGTTCGCCTCGGGCACTGCCCTCGTGATCGACGCCCGATTGGCGGGGCTCGCGGTGGCTATCGTTGCGCTCATGCTGCGCGCCCCGTTCCTGGTCGTCGTGCTCGCCGCAGCGGTCACCGCCGGTGGCGTCCGAGCACTCGGCCTGGCGCCATGAGCGCTGACCATCCCCGTCCGATCTTCTGGTTCCTGTGGCCCCAGCCCGACCCGCACGAGCCCCTCGACGGCGATGCTCGTCAGGTTCGACTGATCCGGATCCCCGGCCGCGGACCCCTGAGAGTCCTTCTGCTCGCGAGTGCCACGATCGCCCTGGCGGTGGTGACCGGAACAGCGATCATGGCCGCGATCGGCACCTCGTGGCTGCTCCTGTTCCCGGTATCCGCCCTCATCGCCACCTTCCTCGTCCTGCTCCTTCGCGCGTGGACGATCGGCACGTACGTCAACGACGAGCGTCTTGCCGTCCAGAGACTCTTCGGCACGGATGCTGTGCGGTGGAACGATGTCCGCAATGTTGTCGACGGAGATGGCGCCGTCCTGGTCACGATGCGAAGTGGTCACGTCATCCGGACGCACATTTCCCGACGATCGATCGACATCCTGTGGAGCGGCGAGGGATTCGACGCGGCGAAGCTGGCACTGCAGCGCTGGGGCGAGCACTCCTAGCCCTCAGTCGTTTCAGCCACTATCCGGCGCAAACGACCGGGCGGTTGGGCGCCTCGGCGCGGCCCGGGTGCTGCTGACGCCTTCAGAGGTACGCGTCGAGCCCGACCGTGAGCCCCGGATGTTCCGCCACGCTGCGGAGGCCAGGAAGGACGCCGGGCATGAAGGACGTTCGATCCATCGAGTCGTGCCTGATCGTCAGAGTCTCGCCGACACCCCCCAGGATCACCTCCTGATGCGCCACGAGGCCCCTCGCTCGGACCGAGTGAACCCGAACGCCGTCGACGAGGGCGCCCCGTGCTCCCGGCAGTTCCTGGCTCGTGGCGTCCGGTGCTGCCGGAACTCCTCGGGCCGCCCTCGCGCGTCCGAC
The DNA here is from genome assembly GCA_009726075.1 of Actinomycetota bacterium. Classification (GTDB taxonomy): domain Bacteria; phylum Actinomycetota; class Actinomycetes; order S36-B12; family S36-B12; genus WLND01. The sequence goes on along the minus strand of WLND01000061.1, from coordinate 2,869 downwards.
GAGCTCAGCCGTGTGGCGGGCCGTGCCGGACGGCGCATCGACCTTGTCAGGGTGATGAAGCTCGACGATCTCAACCGACTCGAAATGCGGTGCAGCCAACGCCGCGAACTGCATCATCAGCACCGCGCCGATGCCGAAATTCGGGGCGATCAGGACGCCCACCCGCGGCATCGCCTCGCACCATTGCGCGACTCGCCGCAGGCGCTCCTCGTCGAAGCCGGTCGTGCCGACCACGCAGTGGACCCCGGCCGCGATACTCGCCTTAAGCGTTGCCATAACAACGTCCGGAGTCGTGAAATCGACGATGACGTCGCACTCGGCCAGGCCGGTCGCATCATCGCCCACGTCGACCGCACAGGCGATCTCGCAGTCCTTCGCCCCCTCAACAGCCGCCTGGACCGCCTGCCCCATGCGCCCACGAACACCTACGACACCGACTCGGATCACGGCGCCGACCCTAGCGCGCGGACGGCACCGCTATTGCCCCCAGGCACGAACATCAGGTCAGATGGCGAACCGCGCGGCGTCCTCGAATGGCCCGATGACCGCGAGGGTCGGCGTGGCGTCGAGGAGGGTTCGGGCGATGTCCTTGATCTCACCTGAGGTGACGGCATCGACGCGTGCAAGCAGGCCGTCGATGCTCAGCAGCGGATCGTCGTGAAGTTCAGACTTCGCGATTCGTGTCATGCGGGCCCCGGTATCTTCCTGGCCAAGCACCGTCCCTCCGCGCACCTGTCCCTTGCCTCGGGCAATCTCGCTGTCGGTCAGGCCGCGCTCGGCCAACTCGGCGATCTGCTCGCGGCACACCTCCAAGACGGTATCGACCTTGCTCGGCAGACACCCCACGTACAGGCCGAATGTGCCGTCGTCGGAAAAGCCCTGCGAATACGCGTACACCGAGTAGGCCAGGCCTCGCTTCTCGCGGACCTCCTGAAAGAGACGACTGCTCATGCCCCCGCCGAATGCGGTCGTGAGCACGGCGAGGGCATAGCGCCGGTCATCGCTCCGGCTGAATCCGGGGACCCCGAGGACGAGGTGGGTCTGCTCAGTGGCGCGATTGGTCACGCGAACGCTCGGCTCATGCCGCCGCGGCTTTCCCGTGCGCCGCGCAGGCGCCACCTCGGCCGTTGCATCGATGACATGGGCGAAGGCCTTGCGCACGTGGGCCACGACCGTCGCGTGGTCGAGGTTTCCTGCAGCCGCGACGACCATCGCCTCTGGACGGTACCGAGACCGGTAGAAGCGGTTGATTGCGGCGCGCGGAATCGCTTCGATCGTGTCGACCGTCCCCAGGATTGGCCGCCCGAGCGGAGTGTCGCCGAACATCGCGGCAGCGAACTCGTCGTGGACGACGTCACTCGGATCGTCGTCGTGCATGGCGATCTCTTCGAGGATCACTCCGCGCTCGGACTCGACGTCGCGCGCGAGGATCAGCGCATCGGTCACGACGTCGCACACGACGTCGATTGCCAGCGGCAGGTCGTCGTCGAGCACCCGTGCGTAGAAGCACGTGTACTCCTTCGTCGTGAAGGCGTTGAGGTCGCCGCCGACCGCCTCGATCGAGGACGAGATCTCCATCGCCGACCGAGAATTCGTCCCCTTGAACAGGAGATGCTCAAGGTAGTGCGCCGAACCCATCTGGGCCGGCGTCTCGTCACGTGAGCCGACTCCTACCCAGACGCCGAACGACACCGAACGGACGCCCGGCACCTGCTCGGTGATGACGCGCAAACCGCCGGGGAGGACGGTCCGGCGGACAAGTCCGCCGTCGCCCTCCCTCAGCAGTGTTCGCGTAGACGCCTTAGGCATCCGCGTGTGCCGGGGCGTCTCCACCCTCGACGACCGGAATCAGGGAAAGCTTGCCCCGCGGGTCAACTTCCTTGATCTCGACCTGCACCTTGTCGCCGACGTTGAGGACGTCCTCGACCTTGTCGACGCGCTTGCCGCCCGCCAACTTCTTGATCTCCGAGATGTGCAGCAGGCCGTCCTTGCCCGGCATGAGCGAGACGAAGGCACCGAATGCAGCCGTCTTCACCACGGTACCGAGGTACCGCTCGCCGACCTCGGGCATTGTCGGGTTTGCGATGTTGTTGATCGCGGTCCTGGCCGCCTCGGCCGACGGTCCGTTGGTGGCACCGATGTAGATGGTGCCGTCATCCTCGATCGAGATGTCAGCGCCGGTGTCTGCCTGGATCTGGTTGATGATCTTGCCCTTCGGGCCGATCACCTCACCGATCTTGTCGACCGGGATCCGCACGCTGATCACGCGCGGCGCAGTTGCGGCCATTTCGTCCGGTGCGTCGATTGCCTCGTTCATGACGTCGAGGATGCTGAACCGGGCGCTGCGGGCCTGCTGCAGAGCGTCAGCCAGAACCGATGCGGGGATGCCATCGAGCTTCGTGTCCAGCTGGAGCGCCGTGACGAACTCGCGAGTACCGGCAACCTTGAAGTCCATGTCGCCGAAGGCATCCTCTGCGCCGAGGATGTCGGTGAGCGCGACGTACTCCGTCTTGCCATCCACATCGCCCGAGATGAGCCCCATCGCGATACCGGCAACCGACGCCCGCAGCGGCACACCGGCATTGAGCAGCGACATCGTCGATGCGCAGACCGAGCCCATGGAGGTCGAACCGTTGGATCCGAGAGCCTCGGACACCTGACGAATCGCGTACGGGAACTCCTCACGGCTCGGCAGGACCGGAAGCAACGCTCGCTCGGCCAGGGCGCCATGGCCGATCTCGCGGCGCTTCGGCGACCCCACTCGGCCGGTCTCACCGGTCGAGTACGGCGGGAAGTTGTAGTTGTGCATGTAGCGCTTGCGATTCTCCGGGTTCAGCGTGTCGAGCTGCTGCTCCATCTTGAGCATGTT
>WLND01000060.1 GCA_009726075.1 Actinomycetota bacterium | reverse complement strand
GGCCGAGCACCCAGCGGTAGAACTGGTTCGAGACGTCGTAGTGGTGGTGGATCGCGTCTGCGTCGCGCCCCTTGGAGTGGCGAGAGCCGTTGAGCTTGCGCTCCTGGGCCGGCGGGGCCGGACGCTTAAGGGCCGACGGCAGGAACTGGCGGACGAGGCGGGCCTTCTCCGCGAGGCTGAAGTGCGGCTTCACCGGTGGGTACAGGCGCATCATCGCCTCGTACGGATCGCCGATGATCTCCAGATCCCCGGTCACGTATGCCCGGGCGAGTCCGAGTTGCGATGGTGAGGCGGCGACGAACTCGACCGCACGAGGGGCTCGAACATCAAGCACCACGCTGGCATCGGGCGGGCCTGAGGCCGAGCCGTCATAGGCGCGGAATCCGACACCGCGATCCTCCGGCACTACGAGCGCGAACACCTCAGCGAGCTTCATCGTCGGTCAACCACCTTTTCGTACAGTCCGAGCAGACGGCCCTGCGGGTCGTACCGCTTCTTCAACATCGGATACTCGTGCCCCCCGTAGATTGACCAGAAGGTATCGCGGTCATAGAACGCCGTCGAGTACAGGGACTTGCGCCCGTCGAGTTCGGTCACCTTGGCCTCGATGAGACGGTTGACGAGCCCGTCGTCAGGGCTCGCCGTCGCGGGCAACGCCACCGTCGACCAGAACCCGACATTCACATAGATGACGTCGGCATCGAACTCGTAGAGCGGCCACCGTGCGCTCGGGTCGCGCTGCCGGAGCGGGCACACCCAGATCGGCTCGATGCCGACCTCGCGATGGAAGAAGTCGAGGAACTCGGCGAGCCGTCCAACCGGGACCTCGATGTCCTGCACGACCGGCTCGCGCTGCGGCTTGCGCTGGAGCCGGGCCAGCTTTCCCGACACGTCGTGGCGGCGGTCGAAGGCGACGAGCTTCCAGTAGACGTCGCTGCGCAGCCTCCGCTTGGGCCACAGACGCCGGATGAGCGGACGCTGAGCACCGAAGGCACGCGAGCACCAGAACCAGTCGGTGTCCCAGCGCCACAGGTAGTCGTGGATGGTCAGGACGTCACGCTCCCGCTGCTGGATCGAGCGGTAGTAGATGCCCATGCCGGTGTAGTCGCTCACCGCGAGCCCCGCCGGCACCTCGTCGACCATGAACCCGAGGGTGAGGTACTGCTCGGTGGTCGAGAACACGGTGCCATCGATGAAGTCGATGGTGCGACCTTCGAAGGATCTGGACGCCACCAACTCCGCGATGGCCTCGGCCATCGCTGCTGCGGACGCGTATGGCACGTGACGAAGTTCGACGAACGGCCGCACCGGCTCGAGCTCGATCTCCAGGCGCAGGGCGTAGCCGAGGGAGCCGTACGAGTTCGGGAAGCCGAAGAACAGGTCGCGGTTCGGGTCGTCGACCGCTCCCGTCACCGTGAGGACCTCGCCCTCCCCGGTGAGGATGTCCATCTCGAGGACCGACTCGTGCGGGGTGCCCTGGCGGAAGCTCGCGCTCTCGATGCCCAGGCCCGTGACAGCGCCGCCGAGGGTGATGGTGCGCAGCTGCGGCACGCACATCGGGGCAAGGCCAAACGGCAGGGTTGCATCGACGAGGTGCTCGTAGGTGGTCATGCCGAGGACCTGAGCCGTGCGCCGCTTGGGGTCAACCTCGAGGACCCCGTCAAAGGCCGTGACATCGAGGCCGGGCGACGCAAGGGCACTTCTCGGACGGAAAAGGTTGGACGTGCCCTTCGCGAGTCGAACGGTGGCTCCAGCCGGAATCGACCGGTACTGCCGCGACACCTCGGACACGAGGTCGTCATAGCGCTCGCGCCATGCCCGACCACTCGGGGCTGCTGCCTTTTGCACGGCCCAACGCTATCCCCATGGGCGACCGGATGAGGCGTGAAAGTCCGAGGTGAGCCATCATGTGACAGTGACCACCGACTATCAGGATGCCGGCCTGCCCCCGATGCCACAGGGCCCGCCGGCCCAGCACTCTTCACGACGCCGCACCCCCCGATGGGTTCCCGTCCTCATCGGCGCCCTCGCCTTCGTTCTCGTGCTCGCCGGCGTCGGCCTCGTCGCCGCCGACTGGTTCGCCCGGAACAGCGAGATGAACACCCTCATCCAGCGAGTCGTCGTCTCCGAGACGGCCATGGGCCAGACGCAGAACGAGATCGAGGCGGCCTTCGCCGAGTACGACAGCAAGACCGCCACCCTCACCGCCGAGCAGAAGGCCGCCCTGGCCGTGAAGCTCAAGGCCGCCGCAACCGCGGGCCAGCAGCGCATCGCCTCGGCCGGTGAGGGCGTTCGAACCGTGCAGCTCATGCCGTGGCACGGCGACATCGCCGCAGCCCAGCGGGCCTACGTCACCCACAACCGCGCCTGGCAGGACTACATGGCCGCCGCTGAGAAGGACCCCGCCGAACTGCTCGCCGATCAGCCCGAGGTGAACGACACGTTCAACGCTGCAGAACCGCTGATGAAGCAGGCCGTGCCCAAGCCGCCCCTGTTCGATCTCGAGCGCCGGGTCGCCGACATCTTCACCTCCGGCCAGGCGCAGCCCGACTTTCCGACCCAGGAGGCCCTGCTACGGCGCTAGCGCCGACTCCGGCGCAGCCTCGATGGGCTGCTCGGCCCTGCCGAGCTTGCTGGGCCACCAGATCGTGCGGCCGATGTCGTAGGCGAGCGCCGGCACGAGGGCCGAGCGGATCACGAACGTGTCGAGCAGCACGCCGATGGCGACCGCAAAGCCCAGTTCGCGCAGGAACACCAGGGGCAGCACGCCGAGCACCAGGAAGGTCGCGGCCAGCACGATGCCCGCCGAGGTGATGACGCCTCCGGTCACGGTCAGGCCCCGCAGAATGCCCGGACGCGTCCCGAGCCTGACTGATTCCTCGCGCACCCGTGTCATGAGGAAGATGTTGTAGTCGACACCGAGCGCGACCAGGAAGACGAAGGCGAAGAGCGGGAAGGACGTATCGGCGCCAGCGAAGCCGAAGACGTTGTCGAAGACGAAGGCGCAGACCCCAAGCGTCGCGAAGAACGAAAGCAGCACGGTCGCGATGAGCAGCACCGGGGCCAGTATTGATCTGAGCAAGAGCATCAGCACCAGGAAGATCACCGCGAGCACGACCGGGATGATGAGATTGCGGTCGCGGATCGAGGCCTGGTCAATATCGAGCGATGCGGCGGTCTGACCCCCGACGAGAGCGTCGGCCCCCGGCACGGCGTGCACATTCGCCCGCAGCGCGTTGACGACCTCCTCGGCCTGCGGGCTGTCGGCTGCGTCGGCGAGGGTCACGAGGATCTGGGCGCGGCCGTCGACGATCTTCGGCTGGGCCGTGGATGCGGCAGGGTCGCTCGGCGCCAAGCCCGTGTACGGGAACGCGGACGCCACGCCGGGGGTCGACGAGACCGTACTGAGCACGTCGGTCAGTGCCGCGTCGTTCGTCATCACGATGGTCGGCGTACCGAGGCCGCCGGCGAAGTGCTCGGCGAGCCTGTCCTGGCCGACGACCGAGTCGGTTTGGTTCACGAAGGCCTGGGTCGTCGTGATGCCCTCGGCCTTGAGGGTCGTGGAGTACCCGGCGAAGCCCAGCATGACCAACCCCGTGACGATCCAGACGAGCCGCGGACGGCGGCCGACCCCCTTGGCGACCTTCGACCAGGTGCCGGTGAGCCGCTCGTCGGCTTCGTCGTCGCTCGGCACCTTCGGCCAGAAGGCCCAGCGACCCGGTGGGTACTTGATGCGCGAGAACGGACCCCAGTCTGGGCGCCGGATGCGCAGGATTCCGAAGACGATCCAGAGCACCACGGTGACGCCTGCCAGCAGCCCCCCGACGGCGGCGAAGGGCCCGACCTCGAGGTCCGTGAAGAAGCTGAGCACCAGCCCGATGATGGTCGGGACGATGAAGGCGAGGATCGGCAGCACGACGCTCGGGATGATGAGCAGCGCGGGAAGGAACGTGAGCATGACCACCAGGGCTGCCACGATGCCGGCCGCACCGACCGGGCCGGTCGACCGATTCGAGTTCAACTCGCTCAGCAGCAGGCACATGAGGCCGATGACGACGGTGGCGGCGCTGGCGGCGATGGGCTCCACGACACCCCGAAGCGCAGCCCGCATCGCATCGGTGTGCGCCTCGTAGCGATGGAGTTCTTCTCGGTAGCGGGCGACGAGGAGCAGGGCATAGTCGGTGCCCGCACCGAAGACGAGCACCGTGAGAATCCCTTGGCTCTGCCCGTTCAGGACGACGATGTCGTTCTTGGCCAGGACGTAGACCACGGCGCTCGCGGCCGACAGGGCCATGCCTGCGGCGAGCAGCGGGATCAGCCACAGGAAGGGGCTTCGGTAGACGAGGATCAGGATGATCGCGACCACGACCGCGGTAACGCCGAGCAGCGTGCTGTCGATCGCACCGAACACCTTGATGAGGTCGGCGAGGATCCCGCCCGGGCCCGTCACGTTGATGTCGAGATCTGGGACCTGCGCGGCAACCTCGCGCAGGCTCTCGGTGATGGAGGCGACCGCGAGTTCGCCGTTGGCGAGGTTCTCGCTCGCCTTTTCGCCGATCAGCGGCACATTGATCAGGACGGCCTTGCCGTCCTGCGAGGGGATCGGGACGATCTGCCCGGGCGGCACGAAGTCGGCGAGCGTCTTGCCCGGTTCAACCTCGATGCCGGGGAGCTCGGCCGCGAAGGTCGTCACCTCGTCGAGATCGGACGGTGACAGCGCGCCGCCGTCCGGGCGGGTGACAACGATGAGGATCGGGAAGCTCTTGTCCTCGCTGAACGTGGCCTGCTCGTCAGCAACGAGGGTCGATTCGGCCGAGGCGGGCAGGAACGAGGCGTTGTCGTTGGTCTGGACCTCGTTGAGCTTGCCTGCCAGCGGTCCGGCCAGGCTGCCGAACATGAGCCACAGGACCGCCACGCCGACGGCCAGCCATACTGCGCGCCGGCCGCGATTCGAGGGCTTCGTGCGCGCAGGGTCGTCCACCGGGGGCTTCATCGCATTCATGGGGTCACGGTGACAGATCACCCTGACGCTCGACAAGGAGCCTCGCCGACGACGTTAGGGTCAGTGCGAGGAAACCGACATGGTGCAAAGGTGATGGTGGTCGCTTCGTGAACGAGATGCTCGTCTGGTTCTCCGTATCAGCAGCGCTGGCCATTCTGGTGGCGCTATTCACCCGGCAGCGCGGCTGGGGCATGGCTCTGCCAGTGCTCGGCGCCGGAGTGCTCACCGGTCTGCTGCCCTTCGGCCCGAGCGCACCGCCGGACCCTGAGGTCGTCCTCGTCGCGATCCTTGCGCCGCTGGTGTTCGGCGAGGCGATGGGCTCGTCCTATCTCGACATCCGGCGGGTCAGCCGGCCCGTGCTCGTCCTGGCGATCGGCCTCGTGCTCGCGACCACGCTCGCGGTCGGCGGCGTCGTCATCGCGATCTCCGCGATCCCCGTCTCCCTGGCCCTGGCCCTCGGTGCCGTCCTGGCGCCCACCGATGCCGTCGCCGTGAGCGCCATCGCTCGCAAGGCCTCCTTGCCCCGCAGACTCGTCTCGATTCTCGAGGGCGAGAGCCTGGTCAATGACGGCACCGGTCTCACCCTCCTGCGCGTGGCACTGGTGGCTGCGGTCGCCGGCAGCGTCACCACTCTCGAGGTCAGCATCACGCTGCTCCTTGCCGTCGTGGGCGGCATCGCAGTCGGGCTCGCCGGTGGCTGGGGCCTCTCATGGATAACGGCGCGGAGCCGTGACGCCATCGCCGCCAACAGCCTGACCCTGGTTGCCCCGATCGTCCTGTACCTCGGTGCCGAGCGAATCAACGGCTCGGGCATCCTCGCGGTCGTCGTGGCCGCGCTGTTCCTCGCCCACGCGCAGAGTTCCGACGTGCGCCAGACGGGGCGGCTCCAGAGCGGCACGCTGTGGCGCCACGTCACGTTCGTCCTCCAGGCAATGGCGTTCTTCCTCGTCGGCATGGAGCTCGTCGACACGATCGCCGGCCTGCGGCGCGAGCAGGATCTCCTCGTCCTCGGGCTCGTCCTCATCGTCACCCTCGTCCTCATCGTGACGCGTGCGGTCTTCATCTACGTGACCATTCGCATCGTGGGCGTCCGCCGCGGCGACCAGCAGAGCATGCGCATTGCGACACTGGCTGCCTGGGCCGGCACACGCGGACCCGTCTCCGGCATGGCCGCCTTCTCGATACCGCTTGCCCTCGCTGACGGCTCGGCGCTGCCCTACCGAAATGTGCTGTTGGCCACCACGTTCGGGGTCATCGTGGTCACGCTCCTGCTCTCGCAGACGATCGGCCCGCTGGCCCGGCGACTCGGAGTTCAGTCCGAGGACGACACGGAGCGCTTGCGCCGACTCGATGCCGCCCTGGCCCATGCGGCGCTCCGGAGCCTGGAGCTCGCCGAGGAACAGGCATCGCTCAAGGGCCGTGCCATCCCGGCCGAGATCGTCGACCCGCTTCGTGAGGGCGTCGAACGACGACTGCGCGCGCTCCACGAGCAGGTGCCCAGCGAGGCGCAGAGCCCCCTTGGCGTGCAGGCCGACCTCGAGCGCCTGATGGTGCGAGCCGAGCAGGAGGAGATCCTGCGGTTTCGCGATGAGGAGGGCCTGCCCGACTCGATCGTTCGGCCGATCCAGCGGTCACTCGATGTTCGCATGCTCAGCCTGGGCACCGGGTTCGCGGGAGGCAGTTGATGAGCGATGCCGTGGCTGGCGGGACCCCGCTCGTCGATGCCTGGCAGGCGGCCCGCGAGCGCCGCATGAGGCCCCTGCAGATCCCCGGTCACAAGAACCGGTTCGCCGACGGGGCGACGGTGCTCGGCAGCGACCTTCTCGGCAGCCTCATTCGCGACGACATCCCGATGCAGGGAGGCGCTGACGACAACGCCTACACCGGCCGGTTCCTTGAGCGGGCCGAAACACTATGGGCCGCAAGCGTTCACGCGGATCACGCACGGTTCCTCGTCGGAGGGTCGTCGCAGGGAAACATCGCGGCGCTGACCGCTGTGGGCGGGCCGGGTGTTCGCGTGGCCGTCGACCGAACATCGCACCGGAGCGCCCTGGCCGGCCTCGTCGTCAGCGGGAGCAGCCCCGAGTGGATCTTTCCCACGATTCACCCCGAGTTCGGCCTCCCGCTCGGGGTCGGCCCCGCCGCGCTCCCACCCGCGAGCTCATCGGCCGTTGCGGTGTTCGTCACCTCGCCGACCTACGTCGGCACCCTGGCCGATGCCGCGGGCCTGGCCGAGCGCTGCCACAGTGCCGGCCGCACGCTCGTCGTGGACCAGGCGTGGGGTGCGCACCTGCTCTTCATGCCCGGGCGCGGCGCCCTTGAGCAAGGCGCCGACATTGTCACCACGAGCGTGCACAAGGCGCTCCTGGGCTACTCCCAGACCGCAGTCGTGGCCGTTCGCGGGCCGCGGGTCGATCCGGGCCGGCTCGACCGAGCGGTCGATCTCACCGCGACCACGTCGCCCTCGGGCACCTTGATGGCCTCGATCGATGCCACGCGCGCGGTCATGGACCAGCATGGCGAGCTCGAGCTCGCTCGGGTCATTGACGCCGTCGAGGGCATGCGCAAGCGCCTTCGGGGCGTCGCCGGCCTCGTCGTCATCGATGAGCGCGAACTCGGCCAGCCGTGCGACCCGCTCAAGCTGACCCTGTGGCTGCCGCGCACCGGAGTCGACGGCGTCGCCCTGGCAGAAATCCTCTGGCAGCAGGGCAATGGCGTCGAGGCCGCCGACGCCGATTCGATTGTCATGACCCTGTCGATCCTCGACGAGTCGCAGTTCTGCGCCGGCGTCGCGGACATGCTCATCGGCCTCATAGCGCAGCAGCGGGGCACGCCGCGCCTGCCAGCCCCGGCAGCGCACTGGCAGGTGGTGCCAGAGGTCGTGGTCAGCCCCCGCGATGCCTACTTCGCACCCCGGCGCAGGATCCCGTT
>WLND01000006.1 GCA_009726075.1 Actinomycetota bacterium | reverse complement strand
TCGAACGAGGAACTCCAGGCGTCATCCGAGGAACTGCAGTCCTCCTACGAGGAACTGGCGACGTCGAATGAGGAACTCCAGGCAAGTAACGAGGAGCTGTCGATCTCGAACCGGAACCTGCGTCATCAGACCCACGAGATCGATCGCATGCGTCGAAGCGCTGAGGAGTCCCTCGCCGACTTCACCAGGGTCACCGACGCCCTGTCCGAGGTGGTCTGGCAGCGCGACATGACCTTGGGCACCCTCATCTATGCCAGCCAGGGCATCGAGAGGCTGCTCGGGATCTCAATGTCGGAACTCGGCAGCGATGCCAGCGCGATCGATGCGCTGATTGCTCCGGAGGACATCGACCGTGTGGAGGCGGCCCGTGATCCCCGGGGTCGCGAGTGGTCGGTGGAGTACCGCCTGCGACCACGCGACGGCACCGAACTATGGGTTGTCGAGCGAGCCACCGTGGCCAAGGTGAGGGGCGAGGTCGATCGCGTGGTCGGGACCCTCACCAACATCACCGACCAGAAAGTGGCCGAAGTGCGTGAGCATGAGCAGCGGGTGATCATCGAGGCGGTCTATCGCGCGCCGTTCATGGGTATCGCCATCGTAGATGAGCAGTCGAGGGTGACCCAGGCGAACGACTACTTCTGCGAGCTCCTCGGCTACGCCCCGGGGTCGGTCGACGGCATGCCGCTTGCTGCCTTCGGCTACGTCGAGGACGATCTGGCGGCGGGACCATCCTCGGACGCCATCCCCCTCATGAGCGGGCTGAACACCCGGCTCCTGCTGTGTCGCGACGGCAGCAGGCGATGGGCTGACGTCGAGCGTCGAGCACTCGTCGGCCTCGGAGGCGACAGCGGTACCGCCATGTTCGTCGTCCGCGACATCACGCAACTCCGCGAGCAGACCGAGGAGCTGTCACGACGGGCCACAACCGACGCGGCAACCGGCCTGCTCAACCGCGAGCACTTCCAGCACACCCTGGCGCGGCAGATCGTGAGCGGCGACCAGAAGGGGTCGTCGGTCGCCCTGGTGTGGGTCGACATCGACCATTTCAAGGAGGTCAACGATCGGCATGGTCACGCTGCAGGCGACGAGGTGCTGCGTCGAAGCGCTGAGCGCATCGAAGCCGCTGTCCGGTCCAACGACATCGTCGGGCGACTCGGCGGCGATGAGTTCGGCGTGATCCTCACCAGGTTCGAGGGTGCGGCAGAGCTCGAAACGGTGCTCGGCCGGATCCTGTCGGCGCTGCGTCAGCCAATCGCCATCGGCGAGGCCGAGATCGTCGTCTCGGGCAGCCTCGGGGTTGCCGTCTACCCCGAGGACGGGGTGGCCCCCGACACGCTCATGCGATCGGCCGACGCCGCGATGTACGCGATCAAGAAGCGCCGGGGCGACGGATTCGAGTATTTCAGGCCTGAGCTCACCCGGGAGGCCGAGGCCAGGAGCAGCATGCGCGAGGACATTGCCAGTGCCATTCGCGACGAGCGATTCACGTTGTTCTACCAGCCGATTCTGGACGCCACGACCGGAGCCCTGTGGGGAGTCGAAGCCCTGCTGCGCTGGCGGCGGAACGGCGACGTCGTCGCGGCCGAGCATTTCATCGACTTCTGCGAGTCGAGCGGCCAGATCCGCGACCTCGCACCGCTCACCTTCGCCCTGCTGCGCGGCGACCTCGATGCACTTCGTCGCAGCGGCACCGAAATCGGGCGGGCCTGCGTCAACGTCTCGGTCTCGCAGCTCGAGGACAAGACCTTCACCGAGCTGATGAACTGGTGGCCCTCCCCCACCGGCCTGGCCGGCGTCGTCATGGAGATCACCGAATCGGTCTTCCTGCCCGATCACCACCGCGCGATTGAAACCCTCCACCACCTCACCCACCTCGGCGCCGAGATCTCGGTCGACGACTTCGGATCCGGCTACTCGAATCTGCTCCTGCTCGAGTCGTTGGCACCCACCTGCATCAAGCTCGACAAGTCGTTCCTGGCGTCGAGAGCCTTGGCTGGCCGCGGCGACGAGTTGTCGTCGGCAGCCATCAAGATGGCCCACTCACTGCAGTCCATCGTCGTCGCTGAGGGCATCGAGACCGACGAGCAGCTGGCAAGCGTGCGCGGTCTGGGCGCGAATCTCGTCCAGGGATATGCCATGGCGACGCCAATGCCTCGTGACGATCTCGTCGCATGGATTCGCGAACGCAAACGCGAACCCGCCGGACGCTGAGCCTGAGGGACCCGTGGGCGGACCGGCTGCGTTCGAAGCCCGGCGGATCTGCGAAAGGATAGGTCCATGAGTGCCGTCATGCAGGGCAGGGGCGTCACCGCCGGTCACGGGGATCGTGAGCTGTTCTCCGGCCTCGACCTCGTCGTTGCTCCCGGAGATGTCGTCGGGCTGGTCGGGCCCAATGGGGCCGGCAAGAGCACCCTGCTACGCATCCTTGCGGGCGAGCGCCCGCCCGACGCGGGCACGGTGTCGGTGTCGCCGCCCGGTGCGCATATCGGCTACCTCCGGCAGGAGCATGAGCGCATCCCCGGGGAATCCGTCCGCCAGAATCTCTCGCGACGAACCGACGTGCATGCAGCCCAGGCCGAACTCGACCTTCAGGCCAACGCGCTGGCTTCCGGCGATGAGGGTGCGGGTGATCGCTACTCCGATGCGCTCGAGGCCTGGCTGGCACTCGGCGGAGCCGATTTCGACGAGCGACTCGAGGCCGTCGTCCGCGATATCGGCCTTGACATCGACCTGGACCTCCCGATGACGGCGCTGTCCGGCGGCCAGGCCGCAAGGGTGGGGCTGGCCGCGCTCATCCTCTCTCGATACGACGTCTACCTCCTCGACGAACCCACGAACGACCTCGACACCGAGGGCCTGGAGCTCCTCGAGGATTTCGTCGACGGGGTCGACGCGCCCGTCGTCGTCGTCAGTCACGATCGCGAGTTCCTGGCCCGCACGGTGACCTCGGTCGTCGAGATCGACCGGAGCCTGCAGCAGATCACCACGTACGGTGGCGGGTACGAGGCCTACCTCGACGAGCGATCGGTCTCGCGCCGGCAGGCGCGCGCAGCCTACGAGCAGTACGCCGGGCGCCGCGGCGAGCTCGAAGCACGTGCCCGCACCCAGCGCGCATGGATGGAGAAGGGTGTCAAGAACGCCCGGAGAAAGGCGAAGGACAACGACAAGATCGGACGCAAGTTCCGCTCGGAGGCAACCGAGAAGCAGGCCGCCAAGGCTCGGCAGTCGGAGCGTTTGATCGAACGCCTCGAAACCGTCGCCGAGCCGCGCAAGGAGTGGCAGCTGCAGTTCTCGATAGCGGCTGCACCGCGATCGGGTGAGATCGTCACGGTCGCCCGAGCCGCGACGGTGCATCGCGGCGGGTTCATCCTCGGCCCGGTCGACCTCCAACTCGCCCTGCGCGATCGCGTCGCGGTCACCGGCCCCAATGGCGCCGGCAAGAGCACCCTGCTTGCCCTGCTCCTCGGTCGCCTTGCCCCCGATGAGGGCCTGGTGAGCCTCGGAACCGGCGTCGTCGTCGGCGAGGTAGACCAGGCTCGCGCGCTGTTCGTCGGCGATGAGGCGCTCGTCGACGCCTTCGCAGCCCAGGTGCCGGATTGGCCGACCGCCGACGTGCGCACCCTGCTCGCCAAGTTCGGGCTCGGCGTGCACCAGGTGACCCGTCCGGCCCTGGCGCTGTCCCCAGGCGAGCGCACGCGAGCGGCCCTCGCGCTGCTTCAGGCCCGCGGCGTCAACCTCCTCGTCCTCGACGAGCCCACCAACCACCTCGACCTCCCGGCCATCGAGCAGCTCGAGGAGGCGCTCGAATCCTTCGACGGGACCGTCCTGCTCGTGACACACGACCGTCGAATGCTCGACAGCGTTCGGCTGACACGTCGCTGGCACGTCGATGGCGGCACGGTGGTGGAGATCGCCGCCGACTGAGACCCGCGCCCGATGGGTGCGAGGATGTCCTCCTTCTCGCCCGTCACCGCCAAGGAGTCCCATGTCGTACGAAACGCTCGAGTACTCGGTCGAAGGCAGCATCCTCACGCTCACGCTCTCTCGCCCTGAACAGCTCAATGCGTTCACGGTCACCATGGCTCACGAGCTCGTCGCGGCCTTCGATCGCGCGAGCGCCGACGACGACATCGCTGCGATCGTCGTGACGGGCAAGGGCCGAGCGTTCTGCGCGGGCATGGACCTCAGTCGCGAGGGCAACGTGTTCGGGCTCGACGAATCCCTCGAGCCCACGATGCACGACATGCTCGAGCGCCTCGACGATCCCGAGATCGCGCTCGGCGTGCGCGACACCGGTGGGCAGGTCTCCCTCGCTATCTACCGATGCACGAAGCCCGTCATCGGCGCCATCAATGGTGCGGCGGTGGGTATCGGTGCCACCATGACCTTGCCGATGGACGTTCGCATCGCGTCCGAGCACGCGCGCTTCGGCTTCGTCTTCGGCCGCCTGGGCATCGTTCCCGAGGCCTGCTCGACCTGGTTCCTGCCGCGCATCGTCGGCATCAGTCGCGCCCTTGAACTCGCCTACTCGGCCGACATCGTTGGCTCGGCTGAAGCACTCGAACTGGGCTTGGTTCGCGAAGTGGTTGCGGCAGAAGAACTCCTGCCAACCGCTTATGCACTCGCCGAGCGCTTCGCTCGTGGCAAGTCGAAGGTCGCCACCGCACTCACCCGTCAGATGATGTACCGCAACAGCGGCGAGTCAGGACCGTTCGCGGCCCATCTGGTCGAGTCCCTCGCGATGTTCTACGCAAGCCGCGGCGATGGCAAGGAGGGTGTCGAGGCTTTCCGCGAGAAGCGTGCCGCGGAGTTCACCGGCAGGCCATCGGACCAGATGCCGTCGTTCTACCCCTGGTAAAGGACCGTGGCCGCGGTCAGTGGCCCGTGAACGTCGCGGGGCGCTTCTCACCGAAGGCCGCGACGCCCTCTGCGAAGTCGGCCGACTCGAGCAGAAATGCCTGACCGGCCCGCTCGACCGCCATGACCGACTCGAGGTTCGTCAGCGCCGCCTCGTCGAGCGCCAGCTTCGTCCGGGCGAAGCCCAGGGGCGGACCAGCCACGAGCTGGTCGACCATGCCCGACACCGTGCTGTCGAAGTCGGAGTCGCCAGCGACCGCCGAGATCAAGCCCCACTCCAGGGCCATCGGTGCGGTGATGCGCTCGGCCAGCATGGCCATGCGGGCAGCACGTGCCCGACCGATCGACGCCGTGACCAGTGCCGTGGCCCCGCCGTCGGGCATGAGGCCGATACGCGCGAAGGCCAGCAGGAAGTACGCAGACTCGCGGGCGACGACGATGTCGGCAGCGAGGGCAAGTGAGCAGCCCACGCCGGCGGCCGCTCCGTTGACGGCGGCCAGCACCGGGCGTGGCGAACGGCGAAGCGCAAGGACGAGCCGATTGGCCTCGTCCAGCGTGCGCACTGTGGGCCCCTCCTCGTCTGCGAGGTCGGCGCCCGAGCAGAAGGCCCTGCCCTCGCCGGTGATGACGATGACGCGCGCCTCGGGATCGCCGGCCGCAGCCTCGACCGCCTCGGTCATGCTGGCGAGCGTGCCCGCATTGACCGCGTTCATCCGGTCGGGCCGGCTCAGGGCCAGGCGGAGGACTCCTGCCGAGACCTCTATGTTCACGCCATCATGGGTCGTTGACATCGCATCTCCTTGAGTCCTCGGGCCTTCGAATTCCGCATACTAGCGATAGATTCTGGAGATGAACTCAAGTATCAGCACGGCCCCGCCGAACGCTGCCTACGACGTCGTGGTTCTCGGCAGTGGCGCAGGCGGGCTCGTCGCGGCCCTTGCCGCCACGGGAGAGGGCGCAAGCGTCGCCGTGTTCGAGAAGGCACCTCTGCTCGGCGGGTCGACCGCGATCTCCGGCGGCGTGTCATGGGTTCCGGTAAATCATCTTCAGGACGCCCTCGGCATCGAGGACTCACGCGAGGACGCTCTCGACTACCTGGCCTCTCTCTCACTCGGCCGCATGGATCCGCTGATGGCCGAGGCTTTCGTCGACGGGGCCCGCGAGACCTTCGAGTGGCTCGACGCGACGACCGAACTCGAGTTCACGATCGTGCCGTCGTACCCCGACTACCACCCGGAGAATCCCGGCGGAAGGCCGCACGGTGGCCGATCCCTTGATCCCGGGCTCTTCTCGTACCTCACGTTGGGACCCTGGGCCGAGAAGGTATCCAAGAGCCGTCGCAGTGCGCACCTGCAGATCACCGATACGACCCTCGGCGGCGGTACCGGACTCCTCGACGACCAGACCAAGGCGTACCGCGAGGCCCATGACCTGAGGGGCTGCGGGGCCGGTCTCGTCGGCCCGCTGATCGCGGCCCTCATCGAGCGCGGCGTGCACCTGTCCGTGAACGCCTGTGCAACCGACCTCGTGATCTCCGAGGGACGCGTCAGCGGAGTCATGGTCTCCATCGACGGGATTGCGACGTCGGTCACGGCGCGCAGGGGCGTCATCCTGGCCACCGGCGGCTTCGAGTGGAACCCCGATCTCGTCCGAACGTTCCTGCGCGGGCCGATGACCTCCCCCGCAGGCGTGCCGACCAATACCGGCGATGGCCTGCTCATGGCCATGCGCGCCGGAGCGGGGCTCGGGAACATGGCCCAGGCATGGTGGGTCCCCACGGTCGAGATCCCCGGCGACACCGCCTTCGGCCGGCAGCGGGCCAATCTCGTCAACCGCGAGCGCACCGTGCCGGGCTCGATCCTTGTCAACGGAAAGGGCCAGCGGTTCACCAACGAGGCGAGCAACTACAACGCCCTCGGCGGCGCCTTCCACCAACTCGATGCCGCCGATTTCGCCTACCGGAACCTGCCGTGCTGGCTCATCTTCGACGGCCGCCATGCCCGTATGTACGGGTCCTTCGGCACTCCGCCCGGCGCACCGATCGCCGACTGGATCACCCGCGCGACGTCCGTCCGCGATCTCGCCGCCACCCTGGGGATCGACCCGACCGAGCTGGAGCGCACCGTCGAGCGCTGGAATGGCTTCGTCGACCGCGGGGATGACGAGGACTTCGGACGAGGCGCGAGCGCGTACGACCGTTGGAGCGGCGACGGCGACCAGCGATTCGAGATCGAGTCGACCCTCGGACGCATCGACGAGTCGCCGTTCTACGCCGTCGAAGTCCACTCGGGAACCCTCGGCACCAGCGGCGGACCGCGCATCGATACCAGCGGACGAGTGCTCGACACCGCGGGCGAGGTCATCCCGGGGCTCTATGCAGCCGGCAACGTCGCCGCGGCCCCGACCGCCATGGCATATGGCGGCGCGGGTGGCACGCTCGGTCCGATCATGGTCTTCGGACGCAAGGCCGGCCGCGCAGCCGCCCTCGACTGAGCCGCGGCGCTACGTGCCGAGTGGCGTCTGGCCGCGCGGACGATCAGCCTCGCCCGTGCGGAAGTTCGACATGTCGCCCGCCATCGGGGCGCCTTCGATAGTGGTCGTGCCCTCGTGAACGCAGATGCGATGGATGATGCGCCATTCGCCATCGCGGCATTCGTATCGGTCGAGGTAGCGGCCGAGCCACACCGACCAGGCTCCCCCGTCTCGTGGCAGGAGGTACGTGATGTTGTAGATCTCGCCGCGCGCATGGGCAGGGTCGTCGAACTCGATGCTGTGATTGACATTGCAGTGCATCGACGCCGACCAGCGGTCGTGGGTGCCGACGACTCGATCGCTGAACTCCCATCCACTGCCGACGAACCGGCCGTGATCGTCGGTGGCCTCAGGCCAGTAGGCGCTCTTCATCAGGTCGGCATCGAGGCGGTCGACCCCCCGCGAGTAGCGAAAGGCCGCCTCCCGGATCGCCTCGCGATCAGCCAACAGCTGCGGGTCAACTCGCATGGGCTGCCGCCGACTGTCCGGCCACGCGTCCCATGGTCACGCAGTTGCCGTACGAATTGCCGCTGCCCACGTAGCGCGGGCCGATCACTCCACCGGTCACCTCGCCAGCCGCAAAGAGGCCGCCGATCGAACGACCGGACTCGTCGAGCACATGACCGTCGCGGTCGATGCGCAGGCCGAACGCAGTGAAGCAGCAGGTCGCGGGTCGTACCTCGACGGCGTAGAAGGGACCATTGGTGATCGGCTCGAGGAACTTCGGGTCCTTGAGATAGTCGGCATCCTCCTGCCGGGCGGCCAGCTCGTTCACTCGATCGACCGTGGCCTGCAGGTGCGCGGCGGGGACGTCGATCGCGGCGGCAACCTCGGCGAGAGTGTCGGCCTTGTGCACCTTGCCCTCGGTGAGCATGAGGTCGATGATGTCCAGATTCCAGTGCGGGCTCTGGCGCTTGCTCGACCCGGGGATCTGCTGCTTGTAGCGCGCTACGCCGAGCTCGGTTGCCTCGACGATCGAGCGATGGTCGAAGATCGCGAAGGCCACGTCGCCCTGGGCCTTCATGAGGCCGTCCATGATCCCGTAGGGCGCTGTTTCGTCGCAGAAACGACGCCCGTCGCGATTGACCAGGGTGAGCCAGCCCGGGATGTACGCCTCGTACATCCGATCGAAGTCGGTATGCAGCAGGCGCAGGCCCCGATCGAATCCGGTGAGCTGGGCATTGACGCTGCGCGTGAAATCGACGGCATCGCCGCGGGATCCATCGGCGCCGATGTAGTACGACCAACCGGTGTCGTAGACCGAGGGGAAGAATTCCTTGCGCTTGGCCTCGCTGTTGCCGAAGCCGCCCGTGGCCACGACCACCGAGCCCGCCGTGATGGTGTCGTCGCCGACACCGGCCCCTGTCACCGCGCCACCATCCGAAAGGAGGCGATCGACGCGAAGGCCGAGGGCGAACTCCACTCCGGAGTCGCGGCAGTGCCGCAGCAGCACGTCGACGACAGCCTGTCCCCGGCCGATCGGGCAGTGCACCCGCGGCTTTGTCTCATCACCGCCGAACACCAGCTGCTCGTAGTACTCGACTCCGAGGTCGCCGAGCCACTCGACGGCGGGCCCGCAGCGATCGGTGAGCCGCTGGACGACGCCCGCCTCCACCTGCCACTGGTTCAGGGTCATGTAGTCGTGGAAGAGGTCGGCCGCACTGTCCTGGATCCCGATCGCGCGCTGGTAACGGGTACCAGCCCCCATCATGAGGCCTCCCGAGAGGCGCGAGGATCCGCCGATCACCGGCTCGGACTCGGCCACGAGCACCCGTGCCGCGCCTGCCTGCCGTGCCGCAAGTGCCGCGGTCAGTCCCGCCGCGCCCGAGCCGATCACCAGCACGTCGACATCGGTCTCACGTCCGGTCATGGGCATCGGCTTTCATAGGCATCGGCTTTCATAGGCGTCGGCTTTCATGGGCGTCGCGTCTCATGGGCGTCGCGTCTCATGGGTACCGTCGTGATGCATCGGGGTCAGTCCTTAGCCCGAGGCGGGAAGATGCCGACGTTCGCCGTGATGCCGCCGTCGCACATGTAGACCGCACCGGTGACGAAACTCGCTGCCGGCGACACCAGGAAGCAGATAACCTCGGCCTGCTCGTCCGGCTCGGCCATGCGCTGCAAGGGAATAGGCCTGGTCAACTCCGCTAGGTGCTCCGGGGTGATGCGACCGCCCTGCAGGATCGGGGTCATGGTCGGGCCAGGTGCCGCGACATTGACCCGCACACCCCGTGATGCCCAGTCGAGGGCAGCGGCGCGGGCCAGATTGATCGCCGCCGCCTTCGACGCGTCATACGCCCAGCGATTCGGGTCGGCCCTAATCCCAGAGGTCGATCCGATGACGACGATCGATCCCCCGCCGCCCGCGGCCATCGTCGGTGCTGTCGCCCTGATGCCCTGGACGACCCCACGCACGTTGACCGCCATGATGCGGTCGAAGACCTCGAGGGCGTCGTCAGCCTCCCAGTCGCTGCGACTCGCGATGCCCGCGTTGAGCACGACCGCATCGAGCCGGCCGAACGTCGTCACCGCGGATTCGACCATGGCAATGTTCACCGCCTCCTGGCTCACGTCGCCGAACACGCACGCGAATCCCGGGATGCCCTCGGCCCACGCCAGCGCCTGCGGTGCGATGTCAACGGCGACGACAGCGTGCCCGCGCGAATGAAGCATGCGCGCCGTTGCCTGGCCGATGCCCGTGCCCGCTCCGGTGACAACGGCCACCGGGCCGCCCTCCACCCATGCGGCCACGACTAGCGCACCTCGTACATGTCGTAGACGATCGAGTCGCCATCATTGCGTCCCTGGCCCACCGCCTGCACGGCGTTGAGCCACGCATAGCGTTCGTCGGCCGTCTCGAAGGTGGGAGCCACCGTGTAGGTGCCCCGGTCGCGGTCGCACCGGCCGTGGTAGCTCACGTAGATGAGCGCCCCGTCGTCAGTCTCCAGCAACTGGCGCACGTCGAGGATCATGATCGGCCCTGCCGATGGGATGGCCCAGTCGCCGCCCGCACCGACGATGCTCGCGTTGATCCGTTCGCCCTCCCATCGTCCGTCCGAGATCGCGCCGATGACGCGACGACCGAAGGGCGACTCCCCCAGGCGATGAATCTGACCGCGGGCAACCCGCACGGTCGCGAGCGGGACGAGCTCGAATGGCTGGCTCATGATGCCTCCTGGTTGCGCGGGACCCGAGCGCGCACCGGATCGGTGACGCCGTCCCACCCCTCATGCAAGGTTCGTAGCTCGGCGAAGAATCCGGCTGATCGCTCGGTGTGCCCGTAAAGCTCGACGAAGCAGCCGAGGTCCGCGCGGGCATCGAAGTAGACGACCGGAGCGGAGGTCGTGAGCGACGCAGCCAGCTCATACCCGGCATCGGCGAACGCGGCGACCTGCGAATCCCAGTCCTCGAGCGGTACCAACGCGCACATGTGGTGGAATCCGCCCTCCCCCGGCGCGTACATGTCGCGGTAGATCGAACGGCCGGGGCCAGGCTGGGCGATGAGCTGCACCTGGATATCGCCGCACTGGCCGAAGGCGTAGTCGACCGCGGTATCGCTCGGCTCGCCGCGGTAGGTGAGATCGATGCCGACAAAATCACGCATCACGACAAAGGGGCCCGCGCCCATCACCCGGACCCAGTGGGCGATACCCGACTCAAGGTCGGGCACGACGAACGCAGTCTGCCGCACCGGGTAGCGGAGCAGGGGTGGTTTCACGGGACCTCCATGCCGGGGACGAGCACTGCGACTAGGAGAGGCCGCCGCCGTTGAACCAGCGTTCCATCCGCGGAATATTCGACTCGGCAACGGGCTCGAGCAGGAAGCCATCCGGGGAGCGCACGTAGGAGAACGACCCGTAGCCCTCTTCTGGCGAGACCTGGCTCGCGACGAGAGTCCAGCCTCGGCTCACGAGGTCGCTCGTCAGCGCGGGGACATCGGCCCAGACTCCGGAGTGATGGTTGCCCGGATGATCGCCGGCGAACCACACAGTGTCGGGCGGGCCCTCGATGAGTTCGAGTCGCTGCGGGCCCCTGGTCGAGTAAGCAAACTTGAGCGGCACCGTGCGCTGCCCGTGCTCCGGGGTCCAGATGCGCTGATCATCGCGCTCCACGACCTCGGTCCATTCGAGGCCGAGCGATGCGCCCAGATCAACCACAGCCTGGTGAATATCGCGGACGAGATGGCCGACATGGAACATGCGGGCGGCGTAATCGAATGATGTGCTCTCTGACACGGTGACCTCCAGCGCGGACGCTAGCAGGAAACTGGTGAGCCTCTCAAGTAACTACCGAAAGTCGGCTATGCCAACCGGACTGTGGTCCCCGACATCGAAGACCAGCGGGATGCCGGCCGCCGTCGCCGAGTCGATGCCGCTCGAGGTGTCCTCGTAGGCCACGCATCGTCCGGCATCCACGCCGAGCACCTGCATCGCCAGGAAGTAGACATCAGGCGCCGGCTTGCCGCTCACGACGTCATTCACGGTCACGACGGCATCGAAGAGGTGCCGGATACCGACAGCCTCGAGGGTCTGCTCGACCGCCACCCGCTGGCCCCCGGAGACAACAGCCATCGGAATACGTCCGTGCCACGCGCGCGCAACGGCGACGACATGCTCGCGCGGCTCGAGCAGGTGCGTCGATTCAAGGAAGAGATCGATGCCCTGGGTCGTCACCTCGGCGACGAGCTCATCGCCTGCCGACGGCAGCGCTGCCCTCACGAACGGATCGATGCTGTGCCCCGCCCAGGTATGGAACCACTCGTCGGTCATGACGAAGCCGTGCCTGCCGAACACCTGGGTCCAGCACCTGCGATAGAGCCCAAGGGTGTCGACGAGAGTGCCGTCGCAGTCGAAGAGGAGGGCTGCCGTGCCTGTCGGCGGCTCAAGGCCCCGGATGTCATTCACGTCCTCACCCTGCCACAGCCATCGATGACCCGGTCGACGTGGACCACGCCCAGCAGGGTGCCGACCTTGCCGCCCGTGATCATCAACGTGGCCATGACCAGGGTGTCGAGAGTGATGGACGTCCCAGGATCCGATGCCACCGAAGCCATCGAGACGTTCATGACGGAACTGTCGAGTGCCATGAGGAACCGGCTGGCCGCGAATACACCGAGGACGAGTCCCGCGGCCCCCTGCGTCGTCCTGCTCACCCTCGCGATCCTTATCCGACGTCGTCCTCGTGCGGGGCCTGAATTGCATGTGCGGCGGCTTGTGAGCGTGCAGGCATCGACTCGGGAGCATCCTCGCCAACGAGGGTCGCTGCCGTGCCATGGCTGATGCCGCGGGCCAGCAGGGTTGGCCGTCCGTCATCGGGCGCCCCTGCCCACTGCCGCAGGACCAGCTCGAAGGGCTCCCCCGGCTCGCCGCCGTCAGCACGCCACTCCCAGGAGACGTGGGCGAGCCGCGCCGACGGTGTCGCTCGCACGCTCAGGGCGTCGATTGCATCGAGGATCGCCTGCCGAGTGGGGGGCCGCAGGTACACCCACATTGCGCTGTGCCAGATCACGGTGGTGGTGCCGGCCTCCAGGTCCAGACTGCGGACGAAGTCGGCGCCATCCGCCCGGACGATGCTCGCCGGCACGGCCCTTGCGACGTCCATCGCGCGGCCTAGGCGCTCGAATCGCTCGACGTCATCGACCCACACGTACGAGCTCAGTCGCATTCGGCCCGCCTGCGTGGTCGGGTCGATCGGGTCGAGATCGCACCCGACACGATCGACCACCTGCGGCAGCGGCCCGATCTCCAGACCCTGCAGCCCGGGGAGATGGTCGGCTCGAAGGTTGAGCCCGGCCGACGCGCCAATCTCCCTGAGCCGGACGGGGCTCGGCACTTCAAGCCGCGACAGGGCGCACCGAAGGAGTGCCGCACGGCCCGTCTCATTGGTCGAAGGGGTGCTCGCCATGCTCGCGGAGAGCACGTCGGCGTGATCGACCAGCGCGGAGACGACGTCGGACGAGAACGCGTCCCTGCTCGCCGGGTCAGCGCGGGGAGGAGTGCCGCCGAGCGTTGGCAGGTGCAGGCCCACCGCCGGGGCCCGTCGCTCGAGTGCGAGCAGGTGCACGGCAGCCATGATGCGCAGGCCCGGGAGTGTGCCGAATCGCACTCGCTCGGGCAGATGCTCGGCAAGGCGTCGATCGCCGCAAAGGTCAGCGAGCACCGCTTCGAGCATGAGCGAGGCTACCGGCGACCCGGCCGACAGGCAGTACCGTGCCTGCCAGCGCAGTGCATGTTCGATCGAGACGTCGGCATCGTCGGCTGGCCGGTCGGCGCTCAACGCTGGCTCCTGAATTCGAAATGGTCCACAACGGATTGCCGGCCCCGCTACGGCGACGCGGCGACGTCAGGGTACTCGCGCGCCTACGATGGCGATCGAGGCTTCGGCCGGGGGGTCGTGATTCAGGGGGCAGCGATGGACACGGGCGTGACGCTTGTCTTCGTCCACGGCAAGGGTGGTCTCGAGGCCCGAAGCCTGTGGCTGGCACCGCTCACGGCGGGACTCAACGCCCAGGGCTATCCGACCCTGAACGGCCCGCACGACGCAGTACTCCAGGCCGACTACCTCGAGGCACTGCTCGCCGGTGCCGATGGCCCGCGGCCCGAAGTGCAGTGGGTCCGGCCGATCGGCCGGCAGCAGCGCCAGGACTGGGCCGACTTCCTCCTTCGCCGCGAGGCCCTCGCCGAGGCCATCGACCACGCCCGCAACCAACCGCGTGGGCCCAATCTCTCGCTCCTCGGCGGATCGCTCGTCCCCGACGCGGTCGCAGAGTCGATGGAGGCGGTGGCGTCCTACCGAGGCTCGGGCGAACATCGCCACGCGGCCTGGCGCGCGGTGCTCGACGACCTGCCCGAGCAGGGGGGCGTGATCGTGATCGCGCACAGCCTCGGCTCGATCCTCATGATCGACCTGCTCAAGCGCCTGCCCCCGCTGCTTACCGTCGATCTCCTCGTCACGATCGGATCCCCCATGGGCGTCAAGAGCCTGCGCGCCCATCATCACGGCCTCGACGAACCCGGCCAGTTCCCTGCCGCGCAGGTGCGGGCCTGGGTCAATGTGTACGACCCCGGGGATGCCATCACCGTCGGACGCGGAGCCAGCCAGTTCTTCCCGGCCGCCCTCGACGTCCCGGTACATACCGGTGGCTCGCACAGCCTCACCGCCTACATGAGCCACCCCGTAGTCGCAGCGGCAGTCGGTTTCGCGGCGTTCGGACGTCGTCCCGTGGCTCGCGAAGACGCT
>WLND01000059.1 GCA_009726075.1 Actinomycetota bacterium | reverse complement strand
CCTGGAGGACGACGGTGTCATCGTACGCGCGCTGCTGGATTCCTGACCGAGCGTAGACTTAGGCGCGATCGCAAGGAGTCCACGTGTCAAACCAGGCGCCACCCACGTCGGAGCAGGTGAACACCCCTCCTCCGACTGCGACGGCGCCTGATGCCGGTGGACTGAGGTCCCGGATTGCGCGATTTGCTGGGCCGCGCAGGCTGCACCCAGAACTCGAGCCGCTGCTGCGCACGCTGCGGCAGTATCACCCGAAATCCGATACCAAGCTCATCGAGCGGGCGTACGAGACGGCCGCGTACCTCCATCGTGATCAGCGCCGCCGCAGTGGCGAGGCGTACATCACCCACCCGCTCGCGGTCGCGACGATCCTGGCGGATCTCGGGATGAGCGGATCCACGCTCGCGGCGGCACTGCTCCACGACACCGTCGAGGACACCGGCTACTCGATCGACGCCCTTCGTGAGGACTTCGGTGAGGAGGTTGCCCAGCTCGTCGATGGGGTGACCAAGCTCGATCGGGTGAAGTACGGCCAATCGTCGGCATCCGAGACGGTGCGCAAGATGGTTGTGGCGATGGCCCGCGATATTCGGGTGCTGGTGATCAAGCTCGCCGACCGCCTGCACAACATGCGCACCCTTCGGTGGATGCCCGAGGAGAAGCAGCAGGTTAAGGCGCGCGAAACCCTTGAGATCTACGCCCCGTTGGCCCACCGCTTGGGCATGAATGCAGTCAAGTGGGAACTCGAAGACCTGGCTTTCGCCACCCTCTACCCGAAGATGTACGACGAGATCGTGCGATTGGTCGGGCAGCGTGCGCCCTCGCGCGACCAGTACCTGTCGGTGGTGCTTGAGGAGATAGAGGCCGATCTCCGGGCGAGCAAGGTGAAGGCCGATGTCACGGGACGGCCGAAGCACTACTACTCGGTCTACCAGAAAATGATCGTCCGGGGCCGCGACTTCGCCGACATCTACGACCTTGTGGGCGTGCGCATTCTCGTTGACAGCGTCAGGGACTGCTACGGGGCGCTCGGGGTGATCCACGCGAAGTGGAGCCCGGTGCCGGGCCGCTTCAAGGACTTCATCGCCATGCCGAAGTTCAACATGTACCAGTCGCTGCACACGACGGTCATCGGACCTGACGGCAAGCCGGTCGAATTGCAGATCCGAACCCACGAGATGCACCGGGCCGCGGAGTTCGGCGTGGCAGCCCATTGGCGTTATAAGCAGGATGTCGGAGGAAAGACCGGTCCGGATGACTTCGGGTGGCTCCGGCAACTCATGGAGTGGCAGCGCGAAACCGAGGATCCGGACGAGTTCATGGATGCCCTCCGCTATGACCTGGGCTCGTCGGAGGTGTTTGTCTTCACTCCGAAGGGCGATGTCGTGGCATTGGCCACGGGTGCGACACCGGTTGATTTCGCGTACTCGGTCCACACAGACGTCGGCCATCGGTGCGTCGGGGCGCGAGTCAACGGCAAGCTCGTGCCCCTCGAGTCCCAGCTGACCAATGGTGATGTGATCGAGATCTTCACCTCGAAGGCCGACGGTGCCGGGCCCAGCCGTGACTGGTTGGGGTTCGTCGCTTCAGCGCGAGCCAAGAGCAAGATCAAGGCCTGGTTCTCGCGCGAGCGACGTGACGAGGCGATAGAGACGGGCAAGGATTCCATCGTCCGCGCGATGCGTAAGCAAGGGCTGCCCCTGCAACGAATGATGACGAATCAGGCCCTCACGTCCATCGCCCTTGATCTTCACCAGATCGACGTCTCGGCGCTGTACGCCTCGGTGGGGGAGGGCCGGGTCTCGGCAGCAACGGTGATCCAACGCTTGGTCGAGGCCGCTGGGGGGCCCGACGAGGCGGCCGACGACGCGGCCGACGCCCTCATCCCTGCCACCTTCCAGCGACAGCGGTCACGCACGTCGACCGACGTCGGCGTGGTCGTCAAGGGCGTCGATGACGTGTGGGTCAAGCTTGCGAAGTGCTGCACGCCGGTGCCCGGCGACGCGATTCTCGGGTTCGTGACCCGCGGGTCCGGCGTGTCAGTGCACCGAGATGACTGCGCAAACGTTCCGGGTCTGCGCAGCGAGCCCGACCGTTTTGTCGAGGTGACCTGGGCACCGACCGCCACGAGCATGTTCCTGGTGAATATTCAGGTCGAGGCGCTCGACCGAGCTCGACTGCTCAGCGACGTCACGCGTGCACTCTCCGACATGCACGTGAACATCCTCAGTGCGTCGGTGACAACCTCGCGCGATCGCATCGCCCTGTCGCGCTTCACCTTCGAGATGGCCGACCCCAAGCACATGGGGTCGGTCATCAAGGCCGTGCGCAACGTCGAGGGCGTGTACGACGCCTACCGGGTCTGACGCCCGAGACCGGGGTCAGAAGGTCCGAGGCTAGGGCCGGAACTCTGCAGCCGCAGCCTGCGCTGCCGCAAGCAGTGCCTGAGTTCCGGCAATCGAGGCATCGATGCGCTCGACCTCGGCGGCATTCCCCTTCGCAAGCGCCTGCGCTCGCTTCGCCTCAAGCTTGGCGATGCCGTCGGTGAAGGCATTTGCGGTCGACTCCGCGCGTGCACGCGTTTCGGGATTGGAACGCTTCCAGGCATCGGCTTCACCACTGCGGATCGCATCGTCGACCTTCTTGAGGCGCCGCTCGAGTCGGTCACGATCCGCCCTGGGGAGGTCGCCAGCAGCCTCCCAGCGGTCGCTGATGCTCCTCATGGTGCGCTTCGCGCCTGCCGTGTCGTTGACGGGGAGAAGCGCCTCGGCCTCGACGACCAACGCCTCCTTGACCGGGAGGTTCGCCTTGAGCGACTCCTCCTCGCTGGCCTCGGCGCCGGACTTGGCTGCGTAGAAGAGGTCCTGCGCCGCCTTGAAGCGCTTCCATAGCTTGTCCTCGTCCTGCTTCGAGGAGCGCGGAGCGTCCTTCCATGCGGTCATGAGATCGCGTAGCTTGCGGCCGGTACCCGCCCAGTCGGTCGAGCTTGACAGCGCCTCGGCCTGCGCGATCAGTTCACGCTTTCGGGCAACGGCCACCTTGCGCTCTGAGTCGAGCTCGGCGAAGTGTGCGCGCCGCGCCTTGTCGAATCGAGCCCGGGCGGCGCTGATGCGCTTCCACATGGCCTGCTCGCTGGCGCGATCGGCGTGGGGGAGCGATTTCCACTCCTCGATCATCGAGGCGAACCGCTCGCTCGTGCTCTTCCAGGCGGTTGAGTCGCCGAGCGCCTCGGCCTCGGCGGTCAGGGCCTCTCGGGCGATGGCAGCCTTCGCCCGCTGCTCGGCCTTGTGAGCCGTTGCGGCGGCCTTGGCGGTGCTCACGATCTGTTCGAGTTCATGGCACTTGGCCTCGAGGGCCGCGATGTCGCCGACGAACGAGCGCGCAGCGAGGCTCTCGCGCACCTTCGTGAGCACGGCCTGTGCCTGTTCCCCGGTCGCGCGTCCGTCGGTGAGACGCTGCCTCACCAGGTCGACCTCGACGACGAGGTCGTCGTACTTGCGTCCGAAGAATGCCAGTCCCTCGGCGGGAGGCCCCGCCGCCCACTGCCCGACCGCAACCTCACCCTCCGGCGCGAGCAGGTACACGGTGCCGTCGTCGGTGACGCGTCCGAACTTCGTCGGATCGCTCGCCAGCTTTGTCGTCGGCGGACGCAAGGCAGCCGGGGTTGGTACGGGAGCCGTACCGGGAGCCGTGGCCTCGGTCATGAGGAAACCTGCCTATCTTCTGTGGTGGTTGGACGGGCTTGCCGGACCTGTGAATCGACGATCACGCGGCACTGACGGTCGCTGTTTCGATGACGACAGGCTGGACGGGGGCGCCGTCGCCGGACCCTCCCTGGGCTCCCGCGGCTGCAATCTGCTTGACGACATCAAGCCCGGAGGTGACGTTGCCCCAGATGGTGTAGCCCGCGGGGAGCGTTGTGTCGTCGTAGACGATGAAGAATTGTGAGCCCGAAGTGCCCGGCCCGGCATTGGCCATGGCAATCGTGCCGGCCGGGTAGTTGCCGGCTGACTCTGCGGGGAGGTTCTCGTCCGGCACCGTGTAGCCCGGGCCACCCGTTCCGTCACCCTTGGGGTCGCCGCACTGGAGGACGAAGATGCCGGCCGTGGTGACACGGTGGCACTGTGTTCCGTCGTAGAACCCCTGCTGAGCCAGAAAGACTTCGGATGCGACGGTAAGCGGCGCGGCGTCGGGGACAGTCGTGATAACGATGGGCCCGCAGTTGGTCGCGAGGGTAATCGTCGAGGGAGTGCCGGGGGTGGCTGGCGGGGTGGGGGCCGTCGCGAAGGTGAGGGTGTCGGCTCGTACCGGTGTCGGCTCCGTGCACACCAGGGTGCTGGCCGGTGATGCAGCAGCGGATGCAGCCGGTGCGGAGGCGCCGGACGGGGCAACTGTTGCCGCGGGTGATGCAGCACTGGCTTCGGGTGACGCTGCGCTGGTGGGTGCGGCCTCGGCAACGGGCTCGGCGTCTGAGCCAGATCGGCCAGCGACCACCCATACGCCGGCGGCGACAACGAGTGCGACGACAACGATGCCACCGATAATCCGCTGGCGGCGACGACGAGAAGCTGCCGACTGGCTTCGGCGGGCGCTCTGCCGTTCGTACTTCTCTCGGGCAAGTTGCTTCTGGCGCCGGTTGCTTGTCACCCGCAGAGTCTATTCGGGGAGGTGCTCGTCCGGCATTAGGCTTCGCAGATGCTCATTGTCGGCTTTCCAGCGGGGTCATGGGCCACCAACTGCTACGTCATTGCAAGCGGGCCAGGCGAGCCCTGCCTGATCATCGATCCGGGACAGGATTCGATCGATGGAATTCAGGAGGCGGTGCGCGAGCACTCGCTCCTCCCGGCTGCTGTGCTCCTCACCCACGGTCACATCGACCACGTGTGGTCGGTCGCCCCCATCGCGCACGGCTTCGGGATCCCCGCGTACATCCACGGGGAGGATCGGTACCGGCTTGCCGACCCCGCCGGCACGAGCATTGCTGCTTCCCGTGAGCACCTGCTGTCGATGACCAAGGGGGTGCTCGAGCTGACTGAACCCGACGACGTGCGCGTGCTCGATGACGGAGCGCAGCTTGAGCTCGCAGGCATCGACCTCACTGTTGCGCATGCGCCGGGCCACACCGAGGGCTCAGTGGTCTTCAGCCGTGGGGCTCAGGGCGATGAGCCCCCGGTCATGTTCAGCGGCGACGTGCTGTTCGCCGGATCGATTGGCCGCACCGACCTGCCGGGCGGTGATGGCGAGGCCATGCGTCGCTCATTGGAGCGAGTGATCATCACCGCTGACGACGCGACGATCGTTCTCCCCGGTCATGGCGGACAGACGACCATTGGCGCCGAGCGTGCGAGCAACCCGTACTTGCAGTTCGCAGGGCCAGGTGCGCCGGCGCCGCGCCGAGGCATGTGATGGCGATGTTCCAGGCCCCGAAGGGCGTGCCCGAGTACTTCCCGCCGCGGGCGAATGCCTTTCTGGCCGTTCGGCAGGCGCTGAGCCGTCCAGCCGAACTGGCCGGCTACGGATATGCCGAACTTCCGGTGTTCGAAGACACTGCGCTCTTCGTGCGCGGCGTGGGCGAGTCGACCGACGTGGTTTCCAAGGAGATGTACACGTTCGAGGATCGTGGTGGCCGTTCGCTCACCCTGCGGCCCGAGGGCACTGCCGGGGTCATGAGGCTCGTCATCGAGCATGGCCTGGACAAGGGCCAGTTGCCGGTCAAGCTCTGGTACGCAGGGCCCTTCTTCCGCGCGGAGCGGCCGCAGCACGGTCGCTACCGCCAGCTTCAGCAGGTTGGGGTCGAGGCGATCGGGTCAGACGATCCGGCGCTCGACGCTGAGGTCGTCGCATTGGCGGACGAGGCCTTTCGGTCGCTCGGCCTGGCTCAGTACACGCTCCACCTCACCTCACTTGGCTGCGCGGAATGCCGACCGGGCTACCGGGCGACCCTCCAGCGTTTCCTGTCCACGCTCGAACTGGACGAGGCGACCAGGGAACGTGCCGAGGTCAACCCGATGCGCGTGCTCGACGACAAGCGCGACGACGTCCAGCGCCAGCTCGTGGGCGTGCCATACATGGTCGACCACCTGTGCGCGGCCTGCAGCGATCACTATGACGCCGTGCGAGCGGCGCTCGTGATCCTCGGCGTTCGCTGGACCGAGGCACCCGCGCTCGTCCGAGGCCTCGACTACTACACGAGAACGACTTTCGAGTTCTCCCATGCGCTGCTCGGGGCCCAGTCCGGGATCGGCGGAGGCGGACGCTACGACGGGCTCATGGAGTCGATCGGCGGCGGCAAGCACTCAGGCATCGGCTTCGGCATCGGCACCGACCGCACGCTCCTGGCATGCGAGGCCGAAGGGCTCGAGCCTGGGGCGGGCCCGTCCGTTGATGTCTTCTGCGTCCCCATCGGATCACGGGCCAAGGACAGGCTCGTCGGCCTCTGCGGCGCCATGCGTGCGCGCGGCGTCCGCATTGACATGGCGTTCGGCGACCGGGCCCTCAAGGGGGCGATGAAGGCCGCCGACCGCAGTGGTGCACCGCTCGTCGTCGTCCTCGGCGACGATGAGGTCGACACCGGCACGGTGGTGATCAAGGACATGGCAGCGCGCGAGCAGGCAACCATTCCGTGGGACAGTGTGCACGAAGAACTTCAGCAGCGTGTGCTGCAGCGAGCAAGCGAAAGGAACGCGCGGTGATCCGCTCTACCTATGCCGGGACCCTACGGTCAGTCGATGCCGGGAGCACGGTAACCCTCGCCGGGTGGGTGGCGAGCCGACGAGACCATGGGGGCGTCGCCTTCCTCGACCTGCGCGATTCGAGCGGCATCGTCCAGGTGGTCGTTCACGACCCCGAGGTCGCTCACGGCTTGCGCGACGAGTACTGCCTGCGCATCGTTGGGACAGTCGCGGCCCGGCCGGCCGGCAACGAGAACCCCGAACTGCCGACCGGTTCGATCGAGGTGATGTCGACCGAGGTCGAGATTCTCTCGGTGTCCGCACCGTTGCCGTTCCCCATCGACGATCGAATCACGGTCGGCGACGAGGTCCGCCTCCGGTACCGCTACCTCGACCTGCGTCGGCAGTCGGCGGGCGATGCCCTGCGCATGCGCTCCAAGGTGAACCAGATCGCCAGAAACGTGCTGCTCGAGCGCGATTTCGTCGAGATCGAGACGCCGACCCTCACCAGATCGACCCCTGAAGGTGCGCGCGACTTCCTGGTGCCGGTACGCCTGCAGCCGGGCCACTGGTATGCGCTGCCCCAATCTCCGCAGCTCTTCAAGCAGTTGCTCATGGTGGCCGGCATGGAGCGGTACTTCCAGATTGCCCGGTGCTACCGCGACGAGGACTTCCGCGCGGATCGTCAGCCTGAGTTCACCCAGCTCGACGTCGAGATGTCCTTCGTCGAGCAGGCCGACGTGATCGAGGTGGGCGAGGCCATCGTCCGCGCCCTCTGGAAGGGGATCCTCGACGTCGAGATCGGCGAGATTCCGCAGATGACCTACGCCGAGGCCATGCGCCGATTCGGCAGCGACAAGCCTGACCTGCGCTTCGACCTCGAGCTTGTCGACCTCACCTCGTACTTCGTCGATACGCCGTTTCGGGTCTTCCAGGCGGAGCATGTCGGCGCGGTCGTCATGCCGGGCGGGGGCGACCAGCCGCGGCGTCAGTTCGACGCCTGGCAGGAGTGGGCGAAGCAACGGGGGGCCAAGGGCCTCGCCTACGTCACGGTGGATGCCGATGGCGTGCTCGGCGGCCCGGTGGCTAAGAATCTCAGCGACGCCGAGCGGGAGGGCCTCATCGCCGCAGCAGGCGCCAAGCCAGGCGACTGCGTGTTCTTCGCGGCAGGGAAGGCCTCTGACGCTCGGGCACTGCTGGGAGCGGCCCGCATCGAGATCGCCCGCCGCCTGGACATGATCGATGAGAAGGCATGGTCATTCCTGTGGGTGATCGATGCCCCCATGTTCGAGG
>WLND01000058.1 GCA_009726075.1 Actinomycetota bacterium | reverse complement strand
CACCCGAGCCAAACTCCTCGCCTACGCGAAATGGCAACTGCGCAGCATTGCCTGCCAGCATGCGTCGGTGACCCCCGGCGGCTGGGGCCTGCAGTGGCAGTCGGCCCTGTGGGCGGCGTCTGCAGGGCAGGCTGGCTGGCTGCTCTGGGAGCAGCTCAGCCCGCAGGAGCGCGCCTACGTGGCATCAATGGTGTCGTCCGAGGCCGACGCCGTGGCCGCCCGAGGGCCGCACTACTACCGGACCCGCAACGGCATCGAGATCTCGCCTGGCAACTCGAAGGCCGACGAGGTGTCCTGGGATCTCACCGCCCCCTCGCTGGCGCTGGCGATGATGCCGACCGACAAGAGGGCCGAGACCTGGCGCAAGACGATCGTCGAGTACTCGATCGCAGCGTTCGCGCGACCAAGTGACCTGACCAACAACGTGGTCGTGAACGGCGTGAACATCAGCAAGAACCTGCCGGGCACGAATGCCAACGAGGACGGCACGATCACGAACCACGGCATCATCAATCCCGACTACATCCAGAACGTCATGCATCTGTGGTGGTCGGCGAGCATGCTGCGCAATGCGAGCGTGCCGGTGCCCGAGGCCATGTTCCTCAACGCCGACATCGTGTACCGGGCGCTCACCGTCGTGAAGTTCACCTCGCCGCCCTACGCAGCGCCCGGCGGCATCGTCTACAAGCCGGGCGGCCAGATCTACTACCCGCAGGGCGTCAAGTGGGGCGCGCGCCGGCCGGCAACCTTCACCGGCGTCGACTCGTTCGCCGCCATCTACTCGGCGCCCGACACCCACGCCGCAGCGAACCTTGCCGCCCACGCCCGCGACACGCGCGGCATGCAACTGCGCTACAACGACGGTCGCATCTACGACAAGGGCGGGGTCGAGGAGTCCTATGCCCTCGGCCGCGAGGAGTACGCACTGAGCCAGACGGCGCTCGCGTGGTGGGCCGGGGCGGTGCCGTCCGGCCCGGGCCTCAGGCTCGACACGTCCGATGTGCCGGGGGTCGACCTCAAGCCCCGTGGTCCGATCGGCTGACGACCGAGCCACGAGGGATGCTCAGAGGGTCGCGATGAAGGCTTTCGACTGCTCGTAGGTCGGCAGCAGTCCGGATGCCGCCGCCTCGGCCAGGGTCGGGGCCGCGGCATCCTTCTCGGAGAGCACCGAGCCAGCACCATCGGGCCACGGCAGCGCGAGCGCCGGGTCGAGCGGGTGGATGCCGAACTCCCGGCCGGGCGAGTAGGGGGTCGAGCAGAGATAGCCGACCGTGGCCGAGTCGGACAGCGCGCAGAACGCATGTCCGAGGCCCTCGGCGATGTAAAGCCCGGCGCGATTCTCGTCGTCGAGCTCGACGGCGTCCCATTGTCCGAAGGTGGGCGACCCCACCCGGATATCGACGACCACATCGAGGATGCGCCCAGCAAAGCACTGCACGTACTTCGCCTGGCCGGGGGGAACGAGCGCGAAGTGCACGCCGCGAACCGTGCCGACCCGCGAGACCGAGATATTCATCTGCTGGAGGGTGAACTCGTGCCCGATTGCCTCGGCGAGCACCGATTCCTTGAACGACTCCAGGAACACGCCCCGGTCGTCGGGGCGGAGCAGTGGGGTGAACTCCCACACTCCGTCGATTGAAAGCGGCCGCACCTGCACGGGGCAGAGGCTATCAGCGGAACGAGTCGACGGACGGGGCATGAGCGAGGAGCAAGTACGGTGGGCGGCGTGAAGGTCTCGTTGATGGGCACGCGCGGGGTGCCCGCGCAGCACGGGGGCTTCGAGACGGCTGTTGAGGAGATCGGACGCCGCCTCGCGGCACGCGGCTACGAGGTCACCGTCTACTGCCGGAATCCCGGGCAGCGGCAGACGGAGTACCTGGGCATGAAACTGGTCAACGCGCCGGCGATCAGGCATCGCATGGCCGAGACCCTGAGCCACACCACCGCGAGCACGGTCCACGCAATCATCAGGGATCGCCCCGACGTCGTCCTGCTCCTCAATGCCGGCAACGCACCCCTGCTTCGTCCACTGCAAATTGCCGGGATTCCGACGGCGATTCATCTTGATGGCCTTGAGTCGAAGCGGGAGAAATGGCGCGGTACCGGCGCCAAGTACTACCGCTGGGCCGAGCGCGCCTCGGTCAAGTGGGGTGATGCCGTGATCGCCGACGCCCAGGCGATTGCCGACCACGTGAAGGCCGAGTACGGACGCGACAGCGTCGTGATCCCATACGGAGCCGAGCTCATCAAGCCTGGCAGCGATCGGCTGGGCGAGCTGGCCCTCGAACCGCAGGGCTACCACCTCATCGTCGCTCGGTTCGAGCCCGAGAATCACGTGCTCGACGCGGTGACCGCGTACCGGCTCAGCGGCGAGACCAGGCCGCTCGTGGTCGTGGGCAGCGCGCCGTACTCGCACTGGTACGTGGCCGCAGTGCACGAGGCAGCCGAGGCAGACCCGCGCATCATCTTCACCGGCGGCATCTACGACCAAGCGTTGCTCGACCAGCTCTACGCGAATGCACGCAGTTATGTCCACGGTCACAGCGTGGGTGGCACGAACCCATCGCTGCTCCGGGCGATGGGCGCGGGCACTCCGGTCCTTGCCTACGACGTCGAGTTCAACCGCGAGGTGACGGCCGGCGAGGCAGTCCTGTGGTCGTCTGCGGCCGATCTGAGCGGGGTGTTCGATGCCATCGCCGGGGGGTTGCTGGACGAGCGCCTCGCCCGCATCAGCGCCAGCGGGCTGGCGCGAATCTCGACGGTCTACCAGTGGGACTCGGTCACCGATCAGTACGAGGCCCTGATCCAGCAGTTGGCCGCGGGCACCCGGCGCAAGGCGGCGACGCGATGAGCCAGACGAATCCCACGGTGGCCGCGCTCATCGTCACGAGCAACTCGTCGCGGTGGATCGAGCAGACCCTCGTCAGCGTCGTGAACCAGGACCGCCAGCCCGATGCCATCATCGTCATCGACGACAACTCCGCCGATAGCACCCGCTCGATCGTCAACGATGTGCTCGGCGGCCGGGCGAATGTCTATCGGGCCACCTCCCGGGCGCCCGACGTCACGACGCGCATTGCCCACAACTTCCATCAGGGGGTCCGCGCCTGCCTGCGGTACGACGTCGCGGTGCTCGGCGACCACGACGACCTCTGGTATCCGTCTCGGGTTGCCCATCAGCTCGAGCAGTTCCGTCGGCAGCCGACCACAACGATGCTGGCATCGGACGGCACGTTGATCAATGGGAAGAACGAGTCGCTCGACGGCACGCTTCGCGACACGTTCCCGGTACCGGGCGACTGGAACCACGAATCCCCCGCGGAGCAGATGCGCTACGCCGTTCGGCACTCGGTCGCGACCGGAGGGGCCAGTGCCCTGCGCCCGGAGCGGTTCGCCGACCTCGTGATCCCGGCCGGGTGGCTGCACGATCGCTGGTGGAGCCTGGTGGCCACGGCGCAGGGCGGCATGCGGATCGATACCGATTTCGTCATCGACTACCGGGTCGTCGACACGCAGGAGGTCGGGCTGTCGCGTGGACGACAGGACGCGTCCAAGGCGCGGCGACTGGCGTCGGCGGCGACGGCTGCGCCCGAGGTCGTGGGCAAGCTGCGCGATCTCCACACGCACCTGCGCCCGCTGGCGTCCGACCGCGACACGGCCAAGGTTCTGGCGTGGGCGAGCCTGCTTCGGGCAGTGCAGTGACAGGCCGGTGACCCGAACGCCAACTGCGAGCGTCTGGGTGCCGATGTGCCTGTACCCTCAAGGCTGACCCGTACGCCAACCTAAGGTGAAGAAATGCTGAATTCTGTCGGCTACATCGATGCTGGCTCGGGTTCGTACCTGTTGGCCGCGATTGCCAGCGGCGCGGCAGGCTCGTGGTTCTTCCTGCGCTCGCAGTTCGCGAAGCTGCGCGGGCGGGGCAAGAACTCGTCAGCGACCGAACCGACGACCGAGTCGCCCTCGACCGACTCCCCCTCGTCCGGCTCCTAGCCGCACCCCTCGTGACCACGCTGCCCTCCGCGAGTTTCCGCGACCCCGAGAACGCCGCCTTCGAGCACGAGGGCACCTGGTTTCGCATAGCGGGGCCCGCATCCACATCGGCCCTTCGCACCCTTCGCACCGCTGATCTCTACTCGGCGCTCGTCGCCGAGGGCTCGTTGGTGTCGTTCGAGGAGCTCTCGGACGACGACGCCGCGCCGATCATCAGGGCCTACGCCGAGACCTCGGGTCGTACGCCTGCCCCCGATTCGCGGGTCTTCTCGGTCGAACGCGTCGACGTGGTCACCTATCCCTGGGAGTGGCCGAACTCGCTGCTCGAGTCTGCTGCGCTCCTGACCCTCGATATCCGCCGCAGGTTGCTCGACCTGGGCCTGGACCTCAAGGACGCA
This sequence comes from Actinomycetota bacterium, assembly GCA_009726075.1. Classification (GTDB taxonomy): domain Bacteria; phylum Actinomycetota; class Actinomycetes; order S36-B12; family S36-B12; genus WLND01. The sequence continues at coordinate 3,592 of WLND01000058.1, read as the reverse complement.
TCGGCGTTCAACGTGCAGTTTCGGGGGATGCGTCCGGTCTTCATCGACCTGGGTTCCGTCGAGCAATGGCGCCCGAATCCGTCCTGGAATGCGTCACGCCAGTTCATCGAGCACTTCATCAACCCACTGGCGGTGGGCTCAGGCGAGCGCGTGACCGCGGCCGATGCCTGGAACCTCGGCGGCCATCGCGGCCTCCGCTCGGATGCCGCACGCGCGCTTCTGCCGAGGAAGGCGCGCCGCAGCCTGTCGCTCCTCCTCCTTCAGGCCACGACCAGGCCGGTCGAGAAGAACGCGCCGTCGGAGTCAAAGTTCGCCGACACCGCCAACAAGAACAAGGATCTCGCGCGCAACGCCACGCGGTCGCTGACCAAGCGGCTGGCCAGGCAGGTCCGGAAGTTGCACGGCAAGGAGCACGCGACCACGTGGGTCGACTACGGCACCCGGGCGCACTACGAGAGCGACGACCTGACCCGGAAGTCGGCCTTCGCCACCGAATTCCTGCAGGCGCAGCCCGACCGCAGTCGGCTCGTGCTCGACGTCGGAGGCAATGACGGCTTCACCGCGGCCCACCTTGCGCGTCACGCCGGCGCGCGGGTCATCGTCATGGACGCCGACGCCGGCGCCCTCGATGTACTGCACCAGGGCCTACCGCAGGACATCGCTCCTGCGGTAACCCCGATTCTGGGCGACATCACCAATCTGACCCCTGCCTCCGGGCTGCTCAATCGTGAGTTCGCTGCCTTCACCGAGCGAGTGAGCCCCTCGGCCGTGATCTGCCAGGCCGTCCTTCATCACGTGGTCATCACGCAGGGCACCCCGATGCAGTTCGCCGTCGATGCACTGGCGGCCTTCGGGGCACCCGTCCAGATCGAATTCGCCGACGAGAACGATCAGAAATCCCGGATTCTGCTGAGCCAGATCCCGAACTGGAGTGGCGAGTACTCGACCGAGGCCCTGCTCGCAGCGCTCCGCAATCGCTTCGCCCACGTCGAGGTCATGGGCACGACATCGGCCACCCGGGTCGTCGTGAATGCGTGGGACCTGCTGGAGCAGGCGTGAGTGACCTGATCGCGCGCCTTGGCGTGCGGCGGAACACGAGTGCGCCGGATAGCGCCTCCTGGCTCGTGGCGGCAGCCGTCCTCGCGGTCGTGATCCCGGCGAACGACAAGATCGCCGCGAACGACGTGTTCTTCGCGGCGCACGGCGTTTCCCCGATCGCCTGGGTGGCGGTGCTCGCGGTCGCGCTCATCGCCCTGTGGCTCGTCCTCGCCGGGGTGCTCACCGTGCTCAAGCGGCGGCTGTCTCCCACGGCCTACGACATCGCGGCATCGGCCATCATGTTCGTCATCGCGTGGTTCTTCGCAGGCAACGTGCTGACCGAGACACTGTTTACCGGCGCCCCGGCACTGGGCCCGATCGTTGGTCTCATCGTCGCTGCCGCGGTGACCCTGCTCGCCCGACGATTCACGATGGGTTCCCCGCTGTTCATCTTCGCCTCGCTCGCGGCCGTCGTGCCGGTGCTCCTGTCGGTCTTCGCTGGGGGCGCCGCCCAGGCCGCGACCCCGCTCGACTTCGACGCGAATCCGGACCGCCCTTCGATCGTGTGGGTCATCTCAGACGAACTGCAGTACCCGCTCGTCTTCGACGGCTCCGGCGAGATCCGTCCAGAGTTCCCGAATCTCAAGGCGCTGCAGGCCGACTCGACCACCTACACCCACGCCTACTCGGCCGCGAACTACACCGACTACGCCGTGCCGGCGATGCTCACCGGCATTTCCGACATCGCGGCGCAGGGGCCTGAGCGCATGCAGGAGGTTCGAGCGAATATCGGCGTTGTCCCGAGCCTCGCCTCTGAGTACTCGGTCGTCATGGAATCACCCCTGTACCGATTCGAGTGCGACACCACCGACTGCGCCAGTGTCGGAGCCTCCGCGGACGGCAGCCTCGCCAGCCGGATGATGAGCTTCGCCGCCGATAGCGCGGCCATCGCGGGGCGCACAGCGCTCGCCCGGCCGTTCTCCGACGCCTTCCCGTCATTGGACGGGAAGTGGCGTGACTTCTGGAGCGGGGGCGACGAGTTCGGCGACAACGCCGAGGGCAACTCGGTGAGCAAGGCGATCGCCGGGCTCAGGGCCGCGGAGCAAGCGGCTCCGACCACGCCGATCTTCGCGTTCTGGCACACGATCCGCACGCATGCGCCCTGGAATGTCGACCGCGACGGCAACGAGATCTATCCCTCGCGCCTGCCGATCGTCGATGACGCCCACATGGTCGGCAGCAACAAGGCCGGCACCTACTCCACGGCCGAACTGCAGTCGATCGAGCGACGCCTGTACGCGAACTCGGCAATTGACTTCGATCGCCAACTCGGGCTGCTCGTCGCCGAACTGAAGGCGACCGGACGCTACGACAACACGATCATCGTGGTTACGGCCGATCACGGCGCTGGCATCACCACCACTGCCGACCGTCGGATCGGCGACACCCTGGCGCAGCGCTGGACCGAGGTTGCCCACGTGCCGCTCATGGTCAAGGACCCCAACCAGACCGAGCCGGTGAAGGTGGTGGCGCCCCGATCGACGGGGCAGATCGCCCAGACCGTGCTCAATGCCGCCGGCGCCGCGCCGTCACCAGCCCTCGACCTGACACCGGACCTCTCCAACGACCTGCCTGAGGGGCCCGTCTTCTCGACCGTGGGCGGCGGCATCATGACCCCGTGGGTCTACCAGGGCGCAGCAGAGCCCGACCCGTGGCAGCCGCAGGATCTCACGCCGCTGAACGTCGACTACCCCTTCGCGATCGGCATCGACCAGGGGCTGCTCGGCAAGCCGGTGCCGACCGGCTGGGTCGAAGTCGCGACGGAGTCGAGCGACGCAATCCCGGGTGAATCGAGCCAGCAACTCGTCGTCATCACCAGGGTTCCGGGCACCTGCGACCCGGCGATCACGACCGGCCTGGTGTCCTCGGGCGGCGTGGTCACGGGCTCGGTGCTGTGGCAGGCCGAGGGCTCAAACACCCCGAACCGAGGGTGGGCAATCGTCCCAAAAACGGACACCTACAACTTCTGGTGCACCCCGACCAACTAACCCCCGGCCCCGCCCCCTGGTCGTTTCAGCTACTATCGGGCGCAAACGACCAGTGGTCGCGATTGTGCGCTAGGTCGGGGACAAGCACTCGGGATGACGCCGAGGGTCAATATAGGCGGCTTGACGTATTCGCCGCCGATGCGATCGCACCGCCAGCCACCCCAAATCCGGCGACACTGGCGCCGAAACTTCCTCGCCGAGTGACTGGCACAGGTGCCTTAGCGACGAGTGCCTCGAATACCTTGTTGGCCGCTGCCAAGTCGCGCACCAAGGCTGGCTCTGCGAGCACGCGCTCATATCTTGCGCACTTCTGAGCCCTGCTGCTGTCGGGCAGATTGCTGCGCGAGGAGCCCACCTGCGCGCGCTGATTCTCGTTCCGAAGCCGTTCGGCGACGCACTCACTGCTCACCGGGCGCACCGGGCGGATGCCAGCGGCGTCAAACTTCGTTTGCAGGGCCAATCCCGGCATCTTGGTGAAGTAGTCAAACTGAAGGACGCGAACGTCT
>WLND01000057.1 GCA_009726075.1 Actinomycetota bacterium | reverse complement strand
CGCGAATTTCTGCCGATCACGACGGCTTGCGAATCAGCCCGCCAGGAGCCCTGGGGCATCGCCGGTCATGCGGCCGTCGGCGCGGATCGCGAGCGATCCGAACCCCTCGTGCGCGTTGACCCACGCAATGCCGCGCTCCCCCATCGCGAAGCCGATGGTCGCGTAGGCGTCGGCCGTTGCGATATCGGGGCCGGTCACCGTGAAGGACACGATGCGTGACGGAGCCAGTGCCTGGGACGGACGGACGTGCCAGATGTGATCGCCCCGCTGCGCGATGCCCGACGTTGCGACAGCGCCGTCGCGCACCTCGACGACAGCGGCAACACCGCGCGAGCGGTGCGGGTGCGCCACGCCGATACGCCACGCCCTATCGGGGGCCGGCTGCCCACCGCAGTAGGTGTCGCCGCCGACGTTGAGGCTGAAATCATCAACGCCAGCATGGCGAATGGCCTCGGCTGCCTTGCCGATGGCATGCCCTTTGACGTAGCCCGCGGTGTCCAGGCGGCCGGTGCCCGGGTTGGTCACCGAGAAGACGCCGTCGGACGCGATCTCCAGCAGCAGGCACTCATCGAGCACGACCCTGATCTCGTGCAGCGCCTTTGCGTCGATCGGCTCGCCCCGGCGCCAGCGCTCGATGTCGCTCGAGTCGCTGTAGTGGCTGAACCGGCGTTCGTCCCCCGCCAGCGAATCGACGCATGCACGCGCGGCGGCGTCCGCCGTTTCGACCCCGACGTGCGAGGCAATCGCGAGCGATGCCATCGTCCCCATCGTCGGGAAGACGAAACTGCGGCTCCCGCCCCCGGCCGGCCTCACAGTGAGTCCAGCAACTGCTGCAGCGAGTCGCGGTAGCCCTCGGTCGTGTAGGTCGCACCGGATACCCCGTCGAGGAGCACGCCCTGCACGGAGGCCTGGGCATCGAGTTGGGGCACCGCATAGGCGCTGATCTGCATGGACTGACGGTCTTCCGTCGGCCAGACCACGGCATGTGCCTCGCAGAGCTGGCCGTCGACGACCGTCGCAGCGACCTGCACCGGGCCCCATCGCGTCGTGACGACCGGGCCCGTGACTGCCTCGGCGGTCTCGCAGGTCGTGGCCGGCGAAGCGTCGGTGCCCTGCGGCTGGCCTGAGTCACTCGTCGATGCCTGGCCTGCCGATGCCGTCGAAACATCGGACGCTGCTGTCGTGGCGGGGGCCGCATTGCCGGCATCGTTCGCGGCGAGCGCAGGGTCGAGCACCCCGACGATCACCACGGCAAGACCACCGAGTGCCAGCGCCGGTGCGGCGCGACGTGCGAAGTTGCCCATGATCAGACTCCGAATCGTTCGAGGTGGATGTTGGAGGTGGGCATGCCCGCCTTGCGCAAGCCCTTGATGACGGCCGACTCCAGCGAGGCCGGCCCGCAGATGAAGGCGTGCCTGCCTTCGATGCCCGGGATGATCGCGGCCAGGCCATCGGGGCTGAACGGATCCCGGGCGGCGAACCACTCACGCGGCCCGGTCAGGACGATGAGCTCGCCGTCGCGCGACTTGACGAGGCCCTCAAGTTCCGTTCGATGCGGCAGGTCTCGCTCGTTGCGCACTCGAACGATGACGATCGGACGCTGGCTGGGATGGCAGTCCTCGAGGATCGCCCGAATCGGCGCGATGCCTACGCCGCCGGCGACGAGGACGACCCGACTGCCCGCCGCCTTCTCGACGGTGAACACGCCGTACGGGCCCTCGAGGAGCACCCGTGTCCCGGGCTTGACCTTGAGCAGATTCGGGGTGTCGTCGCCGAGCTCCTTGATCGTGAAGCGCAGGCCGCCTGTCGTGGGTGCTGCCGACACCGAGAACGGATGTGCCTGCCACCACAGGCCTTTCGCGAGCGGTCGCACGATGAAGAACTGCCCGCCGGCCACGCGCATCCGGCGAAGGCTCGGGCCATTGATGTGCAGCGACCCGACACCCTGTGCCTCTCGTGACACGGCGCTCACGTACAGGCGGCGGCGCAGCGACGTAGCGACGACGCCGACCCTCGACCACATGACGACCGCCAGGGTCGCGACCGCCAGGCCCGTCCACCACCACATCGCGACCCGATCGCGAGTGAAGTCGGAGCCGAGGGTGAGCTGGTGGCCGAAGCCGAGGAGCACTGCGAGGTATGCAGTCAGGTGCAGGAAGTACCAGGTTTCATAGGAGATCGCGTTCTTGATGCGGCGCCAGGAGGACAGGCCGATGGTGACGAAGATGACGGTCGATGCCAGGGCCGCCACCATCCACGATTCGTTGGCGAGCATGTCGCCCAGGGCGCCGACGAAGGTCATGCCCGACATCGCCGCCCACGCGGCTGTCGCGGCAACCGCGTGCACCACGACGAGCAGCACCGTCGAGATGCCGAACCAGCGGTGCGCCGCAAGGAGTTGGTCGAGGCCGTACCTCCGCTCGAGGAACACTGGCCTCGCGGTGAGAATGATCGCGCCCAGGGCGCCGAGGGCCGCTGCCAGGCCGCTCAGCTGACCGATCGCGCGCACCGTGCCGCTTCCGCCGCCGATGAGCGCCGAGAATCCGCCGTGCTGCAGCCAGAGCCCGATGGTCACGGCGGTCACGAAGATGCAGACGGCAAGGACGTCGCTGCCCTTGGCGCGGGCCTGCTTGGGGCGTGCGAGCCGAACGACTGCCGAGCGCGTGGCGCCGGGGGTCCGAACCTGACCCGCGCGGGCCCCGCCCGTGAATACCTGATCTGCGTGCACCCTTGTCATCGACATGGCTTCAGCCTCCCGCACTGCGACCGCCGAAACGTCCGAAAGCTGGCTCCCTCACACAACCCGTACACACCGCCAACATCGCCCTTGCCTTGGACCGCCGATTCGTCGATGCGCGCCTGTGTCGCGTCACGTGCACCCGGAAAGCAGACGAGTTGACCCAGTGACGGCGCTTCGTCGTCGTTCGGGGTGCGGCTGCCCTGGCGCACATCGCTCAGAGTGCATCGGCACCCCTGATCCCCTGTGGATAACCTCGGGGCGGCCGCACTCCGTGGCGCAGAGTGAGGCCATGCAGCGTCAGGCGCAGGTCCGGGCCACTGTCTCGGCCATCATCGACCGCGCGGGCCCCGGCGTGACGTCGAGCCGGCGACTCGAAGCACTGGGCATCAGCAGATCGCGGATCGCCACTGCTGTGCAGCGCGGCGAGCTCGTGAGCCTGCGACGCGGTTCGGTGCTGCCAACCTCGACCTGGGCTGCCGCCGACGGCGTCGTCCGCCATCAGCTCGCGGTGCAGGCCGCGGTTCTCGCGCACCCGTTCGCGGTCGTCAGCCACACATCGGCCGCGCTGCTTCTTGGGCTGCCGAGCCCCTCAGGGCACCCGTCGCCGAACGACCGAGCCGGGGGCGGGGTCCCGACCGTCCACATCACGATCCCGGGACGGCGGCGCATCGACGGGTGGCTGCGCATTCACGGTGCAGAGCTGCCCGCTGCCCATTGCATGACCGTGGGTGGACTCGCGATCACCGGCTTCGGGCGGACGTTCGCCGACGCCGCCGCGATGCTCGACCCCGGGCCAGCGCTGGCCCTCGCCGACGCGGCAGTGCGCCAGGTCGTCCTGGGCATCAGGGAGGGCACCGACCCGCGCCGCGCTGTCCTTGACGAGGCACTCCGATCGGCGGCGACCAGGGCCGTCGCTGCCGTCGTCGACACATGCAGGCACCGAACCGGAGTTCAGGTGGCTCGGGCGGCTCTGCTCCGGGTCGACCCCGCTTCTGAGTCGGTGCTCGAGTCACTCTCCCGGTGGCAGATGCTCACGAACAGGGTCCCCATGCCGCGCTGCGGAATACCGATCGTCGGCGATGACGGCAGAACCTATTGGACCGACTTCGCCTGGGAGGACCTCAAGATCATCGGTGAGGCGGACGGAGCCCTCAAGTACGCGACCCGCGCTGACCTGCTGCGCGAGAAGTACCGCCAGGAGGCACTCGAGCGCGCTGGCTGGCTCGTCATCCGATGGGACTGGGCCGATGCCGTCCTGAATCCGGAGGTCATGATTCGTCGCATCGAGCGCGCGATCGCCTTCCGGCGGCTGCATCCGCCGCAGTTCTAGCGCGGTGGCCGTGGCACGTGCCCGGCTCCGACCGTGCGCGAATGCCGCGCTCCGCGCTCGGGCGGCAGTCGGCGGCCGCCGCCGTGCATCCGCACCCCGAATGCAGATACCCGGGCCGCTGCGCAGTCGCTCGTCGGCTTTCGAGGTGCATCTGGCCGCGGGACCCGCGCGAGACTGGGGCCCACGGGGCCAGCGGGGCCCACGGGGCCAGCGGCACTCTCGGGACTCTCGGGGCTCTCCGGGCTCTCGGGACGACGCCGCCCGCCCCGCGACACGGCTCAGCGTGCCCGTCGGTCAGCGGGTGTCGCTGCTCGCCGTCTGCCGCGCAACGATCGCGCGTCCCGCCTCGAGCCGGGCAACCGGGACGCGGAATGGCGAGCACGAGACATAGTCGAGCCCGACCTCCTCGAAGAAGTGGACCGACTCGGGATCACCGCCGTGCTCCCCGCAGACGCCGCAGTGCAGATCTGGCCGGGTCGCCCGGCCCTTCTCGACGGCGATGCGCACGAGCTCGCCGACGCCCTCGCGGTCGATCGACTCGAAGGGCGAGACTCCGAAGACGCCCTTTTCCAGGTAGGCGGAGAAGAAGGCGGCTTCGACATCGTCGCGGCTGAATCCCCAGGTCGTCTGGGTGAGGTCATTGGTGCCGAAGGAGAAGAACTCTGCGGCCTCGGCAATCTGGTCGGCGGTCAAGGCGGCGCGGGGCAGTTCGATCATCGTGCCGATCGGGAAGCGCAGGGTGCACCCGTGCGCTGCGGCCACCTCGGCAAGAACGCCTGCGGCCTCGTCGATGACCAGCTCGAGCTCCTGGATGGACCCGACGAGCGGGATCATGATCTCGGCCTGCGGGTCCCCGCCGAGCTTCTGCCGGAAGCAGGCGGCCTCCGCGATCGCGCGCACCTGCAGGGCGAAGAGCCCGGGCAGCACGAGACCGAGCCGCACTCCGCGCAGGCCGAGCATCGGGTTCTGCTCGTGCAGGCGGTGCACGGCCTGGAGCAGGCGCAGGTCGGCTTCGACGACGTCGCCCCGCTCCTCGGCGAGGGCCACGCGGACCGACAGTTCGGTGAAGTCGGGCAGGAACTCGTGGAGCGGCGGATCGATGAGCCTGATCGTGACGGGCAGGCCGTCCATTGCCTCGAGGATGCGAATGAAGTCCTTGCGCTGCAATGGCAAGAGGGCTTCCAGTGCCTGGTCGCGCTCCTCCTTGGACTCGGAGAGGATGAGTCGTTCGACGTACGTCCGGCGTTCGCCGAGGAACATGTGCTCGGTGCGAAGCAGCCCGATGCCTTCGGCGCCCATTCGGCGCGCCCGGGCCGCGTCCTCCGGAGAGTCTGCGTTGGCCCGAACTCGAAGCCGCCGCTTCACGTCGGCGTGCCGGATCAACCGGTCGACTGCCCGCACGAGCTCGATCGTGGCATCGTCCGCCTCCTCGACCGCAGCGTCGAGGCCCAGTTCGAAATAGCGGACGATCGGGCTGTCGCGAACGGGCACCTCGCCGAGGAACACCTCTCCGGTCGTGCCGTCGATCGAGAGCACATCGCCTTCGACGATGACCGTGCCCTTCGCCGTCGTGATCCGGCGTGCCTTGGTGTCGATGTCCAGCTCCTCGGCGCCGCAGACCGCCGTCTTGCCCATGCCGCGTGCCACGACGGCGGCGTGCGACGTCTTGCCACCGCGGCTGGTGAGAATGCCTGCGGCGGCGACCATCCCCTCGAGGTCGTCGGGGTTGGTTTCGCGTCGGACCAGGATGACGTGCTCGCCCGATTCGACCCACTTGACGGCGGTCGTCGAGTCGAAGACGACGCGGCCGACTGCTGCGCCCGGCGATGCGTTCATTCCCCTGGCGAGCAGTTCGTGGGTGCCGCCGTTGTCGAAGCGCGGGAACATCAACTGCGAGAGCTGCTGGCCTGTGACACGCAGCAGTGCCTCGTCCATCGTGATGACGTTTTCCTCGACGAGCTGCTCGGCGATCCGGAAGGCGGCGCCTGCCGTGCGCTTGCCGATGCGGGTCTGCAGCATCCACAGCTTGCCGCGCTCGATGGTGAACTCGATGTCGCACAGGTCGCGGTAGTGGAGCTCGAGGCGGCGCATGATGTCGCGCAGCTGCGCGTAGGAGGTCGGGTCAATCTGCTCGAGTGCGTCCAGGGGCAGCGTATTGCGGATGCCCGCGACGACGTCCTCTCCCTGGGCGTCCGGAAGGTAGTCGCCGTAGACGCCGCGAGCCCCCGTGCCGGGGTCGCGAGTGAACGCCACGCCGGTGCCCGAGCCGGGTCCCGCGTTGCCGAACGCCATCACCTGGATGTTCACCGCGGTGCCGAGGTCATGCGGGATCCGCTCGCGTCGGCGGTAGAGCTTCGCTCGGTCGGTGTTCCAGGACTTGAACACGGCCAGGACGGCCAGGTCGAGCTGCTCGTGCGGGTCCTGCGGGAACGCCTCGCCGGTGTCGACGAGGATGATCGACTTGTAGTCGTCGACGAGGGCCTTCAGGGACGCGACGGGCAGGTCTATGTCGGTGGTGACGCCGGCCTCGGACTTGCGGCGGTCCAAGGCGGACTCGAAGCTCTCGCCGTGCAGCCCGAGCACCGTCTTGCCGAACATCTGGATGAGGCGGCGGTATGAGTCCCAGGCAAAATGCTCGTTGCCGGCCTTGGCCGCCAGCCCGCCGACGCTCTCGTCGTTGAGGCCGATGTTGAGGACCGTGTCCATCATCCCCGGCATCGAGTACTTTCCGCCCGATCGCACCGAGACGAGCATCGGATCCTGCGGGTCGCCGAGCCGCTGGTCTATTTCACGCTGCAGCCATCCGACGTGGAATTCGAGCTGTCGTCGCAGGCCCTCTGGTGCCTGCCCGTGCTTCAGGTAGTAGCGGCAAGCCTCGGTCGTAATGGTGAACCCGGGGGGCACCGGCAGGCCGAGTCGGGTCATCTCGGCGAGGTTCGCGCCCTTGCCGCCGAGCAGGTCCTGCTTTGAACGGTCGCCCTGGGCGAACGTGAAGACATACTCGATGGGATGCGGCGCACGTGTCATCTGCGCAGCAAACACCCTGCAAGCGCTTGCCACCTAGGCCGAAAGTCATCTAGACGTCTTTTGTCGAGTGACTTCCGTCACCAGGGCCGAGCGTCCGCGAGCAAAGGCTCGCTATCCGCCGCTCACCGAGATCTCGGCTTCGCGCAGTGAGCAGGCCGCCGCATCGTCCAGGTAGGGCGAATCGAGCCAGCCGTCCGGCAGGGTCGGTCGTCGATTGCCCGATGTGCGGCCGCGTGGCCCGGCGCCGACCGTCGTGTTGAATACCTGGTCGCCGTCGATCTGACCGAGGAGGTCGTCCAACTCGTCCATCGACCCAACCATGCCGAGTGAATGCCGCACATGCTGGCGAACGCTGAATCCCTTGAGATACCAGGCCATGTGCTTGCGGATGTCGCGGCAGCCCTTGAACGCGCCGTAGTCGGCGCACAGCAGCTCAGCGTGACGGCGCAGGGTGACAAGGACGCCATCGAGGGTCGGGTCCGCCGGGATCGGGTCGCCCCGGAACGCAGCGACGAGCTGGCCGAACAGCCATGGACGACCCAGGCAGCCCCGGCCGACGACGACGCCGTCGGCCCCGGTCTGCTCCACCATGCGCAGCGCGTCCTGCGCCGTCCAGATATCGCCATTGCCGAGCACCGGCGTGCCGAGCGGCTCGAGCAGTGCCTTCAGGTCGGCGATCGCATGCCAGTCGGCGGTGTCGCCGTACATCTGCGCGGCGGTGCGCCCGTGGAGCGAGACCCACGCAACGCCCTCCTCCGCTGCCGTTCGGCCGGCGTCGAGATACGTGAGGTGATCCTCGTCGATCCCCTTGCGCATCTTCACCGACACGGGGACGCGGCCATCGCTCGCCTGCACGGCGGCGCGGACGATGTCGCGGAAGAGGTCGCGCTTCCAGGGCAGGGCGCTGCCCCCGCCCTTGCGGGTCACCTT
>WLND01000056.1 GCA_009726075.1 Actinomycetota bacterium | reverse complement strand
TCGGCGAGGAACAGGGTCGAGTAGCCGAGCGCCTCGACCTTGCGGGCGAGGTCGAGCCACTCGCGTCGGGACTCGCTTCGGTAGGCCTGGATCGCGAAGCGGAACGGACGGACGTTGCCGCCGGCGGCGCTCACTTCGGTGCCTTCCGGGCCCAGCGGAAGAACTGGCCGTGCGACGACGTGTAGCCGCCGTCGACGAACAGCACCTGACCGGTGACCCACGATGCCTCGGGCGAGCAGAACCAGCTGATGGCATTGGCAATGTCATCGGGCATGCCCATGCGCGCGATCGGGAGGCAGCCGGCGATGAGCGACCGGGCCTCCGGCGGCCCGAAGTGCTCCTCCGTGCCCTCGGTCAGGACCGTGCCCGGGCCGACTGCATTGCAGCGCACCCCGTGGCTGCCGAACTCGAGCGCCATCGCCTGGGTGAGCTGGTTGATGGCGGCCTTCGAGGTCGGGTAGAGGGACGTCGACGCCGGATGGGCCTTGGAGGTGATCGACGAGAGGTTGACGATGCTGCCGCCGCCGTTGCGGCTCATCACGGGTACGAGGGCCTGTGCGGCGAGCACGGGGGCAATGACATTGACATCGAGGACGAGGCGCATCTCCTCGTGGGTCGTGTGAAGGAGATCGCGATAGCGCTGGATCGCGGCATTGTTCACGAGCGCCGTGCAGTCGGGAGCGAGCTCGGCAAGCCCCGCCACCTGCTCGTCATTCGTCACGTCAACCGCGACGCCTCGACAGCCGAGTTCGGCCGCGGTCTGCGCGATCTGGTCGGCATTCACGTCGACAGCGAGGACCTCGTAGCCGTCGGCGAGCAGTCGCGCGGCGACGGCACGGCCGATGCCCTGGCCGGCGCCGGTGACGACCGCTGTTCCGAGTTCGCTCATTGGCACTCCTTCGTTGGGTGTTCTCCGACCGGGCAGGAGACCCAGTCATCGCCATGCACGGCCCAGTCGACGCATCGACGCAGGACCTCGTTGAACTCCGGGGACTCCCACGCAACGGTGTCGGTCACCCCGAGATCGTCGATGCCCATATCGGCGACATCGAAGCGGCCTCGGCAGTGGCCGAGGGTGAAGGAGACGACGCTCCCGGTGCCCTCGCTGCGGCTGAAGAGCACCGGGTGACGCGTGCGCCCCGGTACCTGCTCGGTCTCGAATCCGGGGCACGGACCGTCGTACTCCACGTCGAGGATTACCGTGAGGTCGCCCGCGAGCTCGGACACGTAGATCTCGTCGGTCGTGGTGAACGATGTGATCCCTGCCACCAGCCTGTGCTCAGGCGCTGCGACCTCGATCAGGAACGGGGCAATCTTCGGGTGGGCCAGAAACCGGTTGCCAAGGAGCGCGCTGAACTCCGGCATGGCATCGGGCGTGCGAAACACGCGCGCACCCCCAGGGCCGGGGGCATCGATCGCCGAGTTCGTAGCGTGGAGCGCCAGGAATCGGCCGCCGGTTCGAACGCGATCGCGCAGGCGCTGCGCCTGCTCGGAGGTCGGGCGCACATCGCAGGTGTAGGCGATGACGGCGTCCGCGGCACCGAGTGTGTCGATGTCTGAGAAGTCCTTATGGACGCTGCAGCGGACGCTGTCATGCCGGCCGAGCAGCTGCAGGATCTGCAGCCGCGCAACGTCGATGTCATGCCAGTGGCCTCCGCAGACGAGGGCCACGTCGACCCGGCCCGTCGTGCAACGGGCCGGGGTCGCCATGGAATGCCTCGTACGTCGCCGGTGGGAAGCTGCGGTCAGTACTGGGTGCGGACGGTCATGCCGCCGTCGCAGACGATGTTCGTGCCGACGCAGAAACCGGAGGCCGGGCTCGCCAGGTAGACGATCGCCGAGGCGACCTCCGCGGGATCGCCCATGCGGCCGATCGGGATCGACGCCTTGACCTTCTCGTATACCTCGGGGCGGCCGGCCTTGATCTTGCCCCAGTCGCCGTCCTCGGAGTAGGTCGGACCGGGCGACACCGTGTTCACTCGAATCCCCTTGGGGGCCAGTGCATGTCCGGCTGCTGAGGCGTGGCGGATGATCGCGGCCTTGAACGCGCCGTAGGAGTTGGGCGAGCTCGGCCAGACGTTGTCGAACCCGAATGTCGAGGAGAGGGCAACGATCGAGCCGCCGCCGGCGGCCTCCATGATCGGGGTGACCTCGTCGATGGCGTGGACGAGTGGCATGAGGTCCATGCTCAGGCTGTTCGCCCACTGCTCCGGGCCCTTGAGCGACCCTGCGGTCACATTGGAGACCAGGATGTCGAGGCCGCCGAACTCCTTGGCGGCGTCCTGAATGAAGCCCTTGAGGGCGGCCTCGTCGCTCACGTCGAAGGCTCGCGCGAAGACGGTCGCTCCGCGACTGCGGAGATCGGCTGCGACCTCATCCACCGACTCGGCATTGCGTGCGCAGAAGGCAACGGAGGCGCCCTCGGCCACCAGCAGCTCGACGGTCGCGCGACCGATGCCGCGGGTTCCGCCGGTGACCAGCGCGCGCTTACCGCTCAGACCTAGATCCATGGGATTCCTCTTTGTTCGATGTGGAGATGCTCTGGGGGTGTTGTGCTTCCGCGCATGTTACTAGCATGAGACTTCGGTAACTAGGCCCTCAGCCGGTTGCATCCGTCCGACCTGGAGACCGCATGGCCACAGTGCACGTTCTACCCCTGGCAATCGACCTCGACGTCCCCGAGGGACAGACAGTCATGCAAGCCGCCCGCGCGGCCGGTTATGCCTGGCCGACAGTGTGCGACGCGTCGGCATCGTGCGGTACCTGCGTGAGCGTCATCAAGGAGGGTCTCGACAATTGCGGCCCTCTGCCCGAGGACGAGCGCGAGACCCTGACCCGCACGCTGGTGCCCCTCGACGGCCAGCGTCGACTCGCCTGCCGGCTCACCGTGTCGGGCCCGGTAACCCTCCAGAAGCGCGGCGTCCGCGTAGCCGAGGACGGCACGTCGTGAGCACGTCCAACCTGAACCCGGAGGCCCTCCTCGCCCGAATCGAACGTCTCGAGACCGCCGAGGCTGCCCGCGAGGCCTCATGGCGCTACGCGATGGCCATCGACACTCGTGACTTCGATCTTCTCGCCGGCGTCTTCGCCGCCGATGCATGCCTGACGACCCGGCGCGGAACCAGGCGGTCGCGTGCGGCGATCGTCGACTACTACCGCGAAGCGCTGGCCTCCCCCGTGGAGCGACGGCACTTCATGGTCAACCAGCAGGTCACCTGGCTGGCCCCGGGCGAGGCACGCATGCACTCGTATTTCATGTACACCTTCGCCGGCGAATCGACGTCGGTCCTCGGCTGGGGCACCTACGTCGACCTCATCCGCGTCGAGGATGGGCTGGGCGCCATCGTCGAGAAGACGATCACCATCGACATCCACGCAGATTCGCGCGACGGCTGGGCCACCGGAGCCGCGCCTGCGGCAGCCGCGCCTGCCAGCGAGCGGGGCTGACCATGGCGAGCTCGACGCCGGAGCCGAGCCTGGGCGACAACCGCCTGCTCGACGGCAAGCGGATCCTCGTCACGGGCGCTGCGCAGGGAATGGGCCGCGCCATCGCAGTCAGAGCGGCCCAGCAGGGAGCAGAATCGGTCGCCATCGTCGACCTCAATGAGTCCGCCGCTCAGGAGACCGCCGACCTCGTCCGGGCTCATGGCAGCGCAAGCGAGGTCCTCGTCACCGACCTGCGCGACTCGGCACAGATCGCCGCCATGATCTCCGGGGCAGTGACGTTCGCCGGCGGCCTCGACACGGTCGTGAACAATGCCGCCGTCATCGACTCGATGTTCGTCGAAGGCGCGGGCCTTGAGTCAATCGACGAGATGGCGTGGGACGCCGTGATGGACGTGAACCTCAAGGCCGTGTGGCTCATCACGAAACTGGCTGCGCCGCACCTGCGATCCTCCGATCGAGGCCCCTCGATCGTGAACGCAGGGTCGGTGTCCGGGGTCAACGGCACTCGCAGCGGCGTCGCCTACGGTGCCAGCAAGGCGGCGCTCATCCAGTTCACGAAGTCTGCGGCCATCGCGCTTGCCCCGTCCGTCCGGGTCAATGTGTTCCTGCCCGGCGCCATCGACACCCCAATGCGACGCCACTTCGTCGAGGCCGCCCCGGACCCCGTCGCAGCCGAGCGCTTCATGAGCGGTGCCCACCTCATTCCGCGAGCGGGCACATCAGACGAGGTCGCCCAGGTGGCCTGCTTCCTGGCGAGCGATGCCGCGTCGTTCGTGACAGGCGCGGTGCTCGCGGTCGATGGCGGCACCCTCGCCTGGCGCGGCCTGCGCGACTAGGCCCTGCCTGCGCGGATGGGCCCTGCCCGCGCGGCAGGGCGCCGGCCTGCGCTGGCCGGGCCCTGCCTGCGCGACAGGGCGCCGGCGACTAGCCCCGGGCTGCGTCGACCAGGGCCGCGAGGCGATCCGGGACTGCGAGCCAGTCTTCGCCCGACCGAATCGACGGATCGAAGTTCGCATCGATCGACACGCTCGCGACCCCCGCAGCCGACGCGGCGGCAACCTCGACGCACAGCTCGTCGACACTCAGCGGTCGCAGGTTCGCAACCTCGACCGGTGGGTGGGTGAACAGGTTCCAGCACATCGTGAGCGGGGCCAGGTTCGGTGGCCGCATGGCGCCGATCTCGGCGAAGGTGGCGAGGTGCTGATCGAGCGTGCCCGAGGCCGGATTCCAGACGTCGAACTTCTCGGCGGTGCGTCGCAGACCGGCGGCAGATCGCATGCCCGACATGAGCGGCGGATGAGGATCCTGGAAGGGCTTCGGCCGCACATCGGACTCCGGGATGGAGAAGAACTCCCCCTCGTACGACACAGGGTCGCTGCCCCAGCATGCGAGCAGCGCGTCGATGAGCTCATCTGCGCGACGGCCCCGTGTGCGCGGGTCGACGTCGTACTGCGCATGCTCCTCGTCCGACCAGCCAACGCTGAAGCCGAAGACCGTGCGCCCCTCAGCGAGGATGTCCAGCGTCGAGATTCGCTGGGCCAGGTCGATCGGACGGTGATAGCCGGCCACCAGGATGCTGGTGCCTACCGTGATCGTCGACGTCCAGGCCGCCACGGCGGCCAGCAGTTCCATCGGCTGGAGGATCGATCGGTAGGCCTCCGGCACCGCGAGCCCGGCGCGGGCGGAGTAGCCCGACGCCGGGTTCAGCGGATAGAACAGGTGCTGCTGCACGAACAGGGAGCCGAATCCGAGCTCCTCGGCACGCTCCGCGAATCCGCGAACGACATCGCGGGTCACGTGGCCGCCGAGTTGCGGCAGGCTGAGTCCGACGCGCGTCACGGGTACAGGCCCCCGCCGACCGTGACGACCTCGCCGTGCATGTAGGGAACTTCGTCACTGAGCAGCCATGCCACCGTCGCGGCAACCTCATCGGCCTCGGCGTAACGGCCAAGGGGAACCGCGGTGAGGAGCGCCGCTTTCAACGTCGCGCCGTCGATACCGGCAAGGGCGCCAAGGCCGTCTTCGAGCGGCTTCATCATGCGAGTGTCGACGACACCGGGGGCCACGACGTTGACGCGGATGCCCAGTGCACCGGTCTCCTTCATCAGTGAGCGGGCCAGTCCGATCACGGCGTGCTTGCTCGCGTTGTAGACCGAGACGCCACCGTCGCTCTTGAGGCCGGCGATCGAGGCGGTGAAGACGATCTTGCCCGCGGTCGGCTGGGTCATCATCTGACGCACCGCGGCGGATGAGCCGAGGAAGGCGCTGCGAACGTTGACGGCGAAGACCTTCTCAAAGTCGGCCAGGTCGAAGGACGCGACCGGCAGGACCTTCGACTCGACGCCGGCATTGGCATGGAACATGTCGACAGCGCCGAATCGCTCGACCGCCGCGGCGAAGAAACGCTCGGTCTCCTGAGCGTCGGTGACGTCGGCCCGTACGGCAAGGGCCCTGTCCCCGAGTTCGGCGACCAGGGCATCGAGGCCCGCACCGTCGATGTCGACGGCGACAACATTCGCCCCTTCCGCGTGCAGCCTGCGGCATGTTGCCGAGCCGATGCCGCCGGCTGCGCCGGTGACCAACGCCATCCGTCCTGAAATGCCTTTGAGCATCACTGCCTCCATCTCGAGGTGACCGTCCATCGGCCACCTGCCCCGTTCAATCGCGATCGGCTCAGCCGCCGATCGTTCGCTCCGAACCCCAGTAGGGCTTGCGCAGCGCCTTCTTGTCGATCTTCTGCATCTCATTTCGCGGCAGGACCTCGATGAACTCGAAGAGCCGCGGGATCTTGTAGCCACCGAGGTGCTCGCGGCACCAGGCCTCGAGCTCGGCCGGCGCCGGTGGACTCGCGGGATCAACCGGAACGATGAGGGCAAGCAACTGCTCGCCGAGATCGGCGTGCGGTACGCCGATGACTGCGACGTCTCCAACAGCCGGGTGCTCGAGGAGGACCTGCTCGCTCTCGGACGGGTACAGGTTCACACCGCCCGAGACGACCATGTCCGACACTCGATCGGTGACGAAGATGAAGCCCTCGCCGTCGACGTGGCCGACATCGCCGAGGGTGAAGACCCCCGGCCGCACGTAGGCCTTGGCCGTCTTCTCAGGGTCGAGGTGGTACGTGATCCCGTAGCCATCGGGCGCCTCGAAGGCCAGCAGGCCTTGCTCGCCGACCGGGAGCTCATCGCCCTGGTCATCGAGCACGAGGATTCGATAGGGCTCGACGGCCCGACCGACCGAGCCCGGGTGGGCCAGCCACTCGCTTGAGTTGATGCGACACAGCGTGCCCGACTCGCTACCGCCGTAGGACTCGGTGAACACCGGGCCGAACCAGTCGATCATCGCGCGTTTCACGTCCGGTGGGCACGCAGATCCGGTGTGGGCAATCATCATGATCGACGACACGTCACTGGACGCCCTGACATCCGGATCGACGGCGAGCATCCGCTGGAAGTGCGTCGGCACCATGACGGACGATCGGACGCCATGCTCGCCGATGAGGCGTAGGGCCGCTGCCGCGTCGAACTTGCCCATCACGACGACTGGCTCGCCAAGCAGGAGGTGTCTGACGGCCGCGAGCGGACCATTGTGCTGAAGGGGCCCGGCGACGATGTGCGGCCCCGGAGGGAATTGGGCGCGTGCTCGCAGGCGCTCGAGATACTCGCCACTGGTCGCTGCCGGCCCGAGCACCCATCGAGTCTCGGTGCCACGGGCTCGACCGGTGGTGCCGGACGTGTAGACCATGATCGGCCGCGGCGGTCGTACCGGGCCGTCGTCCGAAACCCGCGATCCCTGAAGCCAGTCCACCCACGCGACCGCGCCATCCGGCGCGCCCTCAGGCACGTCGGTCGAGTGCACGACCACGATGTCGACGATGCCGGCCTCAAGCGCGGCCAACGAGACCTTCGCGCCGCCCGGCCCCGTGACGAGGCCGGCAATGTTGGCATCGTCGATCTGGTCGGCGAGCTCGCGGAGGGTCAGTTGCCGCGAGATCGCCACGGTGCCGACGCCTGCGAGGAGGCCGGCCGCATGGGCAATCAGGGTCGGCGATGCGTTGTCGCCCAGGACGCCCCAGCGGATATCCGAATCCGCGGCAACCGCCAGCATGCTTGCGGAGGCCCGTCGAATTTCGGCATCGACCTGCGACCATGTGCGCACTGATGCATCGTCGACGAGCGCCAATGCATCGGGCGTGTCACGGGCCCGGTCAGCGATCGGGCCAAGCGGCAGGTCCGGCAACGTGGATCCCTCCTATTTCGCGGCCCCGGCAGGCGGGCCGTCTCCTCGCAGGCAGGATACTGCTTGTTAGTGGAGGCAGAGTCAAGAAACCCGGTTTCGGCGGATAGGATCGTCGACGTCAGGCAAGGCCCGACCGACCTCGATCCGGAGTGACCATGGATTTCCAGCTCAGTGCCAAGGCCCAGGAACTATCCGCGAACATGTGGGAGTTCCTCAACACACGGGTCCTTCCCGCCGAGGCTGAATACGACGCCTACCGGACTGCGGCCGGCCCTGACGATCACACCCTGCCCCCGGTGGTCGACGTCCTCAAGGCCGAGGCGCGGGCCCGCGGCCTCTGGAAC
>WLND01000055.1 GCA_009726075.1 Actinomycetota bacterium | reverse complement strand
GCTTCGAGGGTCTCGATGATGCGGCTCGACTGCGCGTCGGTGAGTCCTTGGGAGACCAGCACGCTTGCCTTGCCGCGGCCCGGAGCGATGGCGACGATGAGTGCCTCGCAGGCGGTCGAGGCGGGTGTGGTTGCGGCGAGCGTCAGGGTCATGTGATGAACCATAGCCTCCGGCTGCCCTCGCCACCGGGTGCCGCTACGGTCGGGTCGTGACCCGAAATCGACTCAAGAAGACCCCCCTCCATGAGCGCCATCTCGCAGCCGGCGCGAAGACCGCCGACTTCGGCGGGTGGGACATGCCCATCGAGTACGCGGGCGTTGTCGCTGAGCACACGGCGGTCCGCACGGCGGTCGGCATCTTCGACGTATCGCACATGGGCAAGGTGCGGGTCCACGGGCAGGGCGCGGTCGAGTTCATCAACACGCTGCTCACCAATGACCTCGATCGTGTCGGCGACGGCCATGCGCAGTATTCGATGCTGTGCAATGACGCCGGGGGCGTCGTCGACGATCTCATCGTCTATCGCTGGAGTTCGGACGAAGTCTTCATCATTCCGAACGCCTCCAACGCGGCGAACGTCGTGGCGGAGCTGCGTGCCGCGGCGCCAGCCGGCATCAGCGTCGATGACCACCACGATGATCACGGCATCATCGCCGTGCAAGGCCCGAACAGCCGGGCGCTCATCGAGTCGATGGGGATGCCGGCCGACCATGAGTACATGTCGATGGTGCGCACCGAGTTCCGAGGAGAGCCGGTCATCGTGTGCCGCACGGGCTACACGGGCGAGCACGGGTATGAGTTGGTCGCGCCTGTCTCGGTGCTCGTCGAGCTCTGGGACGCACTCCTGTCGCGCCGTGACGAGTTCGGGGTGCTCCGCGCGGGCCTGGGTGCCCGCGACACGCTGCGTACCGAGATGGGCTATCCGCTGCACGGGCAGGACATCAGTCCGGAGATCACGCCCATCGAGGCCGGGCTCGGCTGGGCGGTCGCATGGAAGAAGCCCGAGTTCGCCGGCCACGATGCCCTGCGGCAGCAGCTCGCCGACGGCCCGTCACGCCGGTTGCGGGGCCTGCTGAGCCTTGATCGTGGCATCCCTCGTCCGCACATGCAGGTGCGACGGGTGTCGAAGGAGCCGCTGGCCGGCGACGTCATCGGCGAGGTCACGAGCGGCACCTTCTCGCCGACGCTGAAGAAGGGCATTGCGCTCGCACTCCTCGACGTGTCAGTTGCGCTCGGCGACGAGGTCGTGGTCGACGTGCGCGGTCGCGAGTCGAGGTTCACGGTCGTGAAGCCGCCGTTCGTGGGCCCGTCGACCCGCTAGGCAAGCGACAGGACGACGAGGGCCGCAGTCGCGGAGAGTTCGATGACGGCTCCGAGAACATCGCCGGTGATGCCGCCGAACCTCCGCCGGGCGATCGACAGGGTGATCACGGCCGCGAGGAGCGCGGCCGCTACCGCGAGCACGCCGCTCGCCCCGAGGAGCATGAAGGCTCCGGCCATGACCGCCAGTGCCCAGAGCCCCGCAACCAGCCTCGGCACGGTGCCTGCCACGAGAGCGCCAAGTCCATCGAGCCGCGCGGACGGAACCCGGGTGGAGCATGCCCAGATGAGCGCGACCCGCGATGCCGTGACGGCGATGAGCAGGGTCGGGTATGCACGACCCTGCTCCACGCAGGTGGCGAGCGCGAAGACCTGGAGCAGGAGGGTCAGGACGAGGGCGACGACTCCAAAGGGCCCGATGTCGGACTTGCGGGCGATGGCCAGGGCCTGCTGGGCAGGCTTGCCGCTGCCCAGGGCGTCGGCGGTGTCGGCGAGCCCGTCGAGGTGGAGGGCGCGGGTCGCCCACGCCAGCAGGGCGATCGCGATCGTGGAGGTCACGAGCGATGCCGGGGCCGAGACGATCGGCAGGAGCGGCAGCCCGCACACGAGGGCGAGGACGGCGCCGACGACCGGCGCAGCGACCATTGCCCAGCGGGCAACCCGGCGGTTGACCGTGCGCGGTGGCGGTACGGGCAGTCGGGTCAACGTGCCGATGGCCAGCCGCAGCCAGTCAGGCATCGCGGTCGCTCACCCCGGCCTCGCCGAACGTCGACATCTCGGCAAGGGTCGCGATCGCCGCCTGGACGACCGGTAGGGCGATGAGGGCGCCGGTTCCCTCGCCGAGGCGCAGCCCGTAGTCGATGATCGGGATGAGTTCCATCCGAGAAAGGGCCGCGGTATGGGCTGGCTCGGTCGATCGGTGACCGGCGAGCCACCACGTCTTCGCCCGGAAGTCGAGTCGATCGGCCACCAGTGCGCAGGCACTTGAGATCGTGCCATCGAGAATCACGGGCGTGCGGCGAATCGAGGCCTGCAGCACGAACCCGGTCATCGCGGCGAGGTCGGGGCTCGCGATGGTGGCGAGCAGCGTCATGGGGTCGGCCATGAAGGGTCGCCCCCGGCGCATGGCATCGCGGACGGCCGCGCACTTGCGCATCCACGTGGCGTCGTCGATGCCGGTGCCCAGGCCGGTGACCTTCGAGGCGTCGAGGTTGGCGAGCAGCCCGATGATGGCCGCGGCCGGGGTGGTGTTGCCGATGCCCATGTCGCCAGGGATCAGCAGGTCGGCGCCGCTGTCGATTTCATCGTCCGCGAGTCGACGTCCGAGATCGAATGACGCCTGCGCTTCTGAAAGCGTCATCGCGTCCTCGCGATCAATCGACCCACTCCCGCGACGGATGCGATGGGCGACCACCTCGGGAGCGATGTCGGCGACATACGACGGATCGCAATCGACGCTCACGTCGACGACCCGAACCGTGGCACCGTGCAAGCGCGCAAGGACGTTGACGGCGGCGCCCCCGGCAAGGAAATTCAGGACCATCTGAGCGGTGACCTCGGGCGGGTAGGCCGAAGTGCTGGCCGTGCGCGCAACCCCGTGGTCGCCGACGAAGATGACGACCCGAGGGCGGGCGAAGGGTCGCGGCGGGCATTGGCCCTGGACGGCGGCGGCCCACAGGCTCAGCTCCTCCAGGCGCCCGAGGGCTCCGGTCGGCTTGGTCAGGACGAGCTGGCGGGCAGCGGCGGCCTGCCGCATCTCGTCGCTGGGCAACTCGACCCTCGGGAGGTCGGGGGCGGTGGGCTGCGTGGTGTCGTCGGTCACGGGAGGGTTCCCATCGGTAGCGGGCGTCCGGCGACCATAAAGGTCACGTCGTTGCAGCTGAGCGAAAGTCGTCTGTTCGCAATGCCCATGAGGTCTCGGAAGAGTCGTCCGGAGGAGGTCGCGGGGACAACCCCCTGGCCGACCTCGTTCGTGACCATGAGCACATGCGCGCGGGTCGTGCCCGTGGCTGCGGCCAGGGCTTCGATGCGTGCCGACACCTCGACCACGGCTGCTGCCGACACTTCGGGATCATCCGACCAGGCGTCGGCCTGGTCGAGTTGCCGGGTGAGCCACATGCCCAGGCAGTCGATGAGCAGGACCTCGCCGGACTCGGTGCCTTCGAGCAGCGCGGCGAGGTCTGCGGTCTCGACGGTGCGCCAGTGGGCCGGGCGCCGGCTGCGATGTGCGTCAACCCGGGCCAGCCACTCGACGTCGTCGGCACGGCTTTCGCCGGTGGCGACGTAGGTGACGTTCGGGTGCAGTGCGGCCAGGGCCTCGGCGTACGTCGACTTTCCCGAGCGCACGCCGCCAATGATGAGGTGGCGTGTCGGCGGTGACCCGGTCGCGGTGTCGATGATCGCCAGGTCGTCGACGATGCGTGCGCCCATCGGATGCAGTGCCGCTCGAAGTTCGCGTTCGGGCGGGTTGTGGTGGCTCAGGTGGATCGCGATGACGTCGGTGGCATCGGTGATTGCTGCAGCGGAGCGCAGGGCCGTCAGGGTGATCGGCAGGGTCGTCAGATCGAGGTGGCCGGTGCCGTGATCGTCCTTGAATCCGAAGCTCTCATCAATGAGTACGACGTCGAAGGCGCGGCCGGACAGGCTCGCGATCTGCGCGGGGCCGAGCGGCCCGGTGTCGGTTGCATAGAAGAGCCGTGAGTGATCGGGTGCCGTGAGGTCGTAGAGCACGGCCTCGTCGGCGAGCTCATCGCCATTGCCGTGCCCATGGCTGGCCCGGACGACTCGCACGCGGTACGTCCCACCCTGCGTCTGCGCCAGCACCTCATCGCCCGGCTTGACGACATGGAATGACACAGGGGAGTCGGGACCGACCCAGTGACGGCACCGATCGATCGCCGCTCGAGGCCCCCAGACATGGAGGTGGCGGAGGTCAGGAATCCACTCGCGCCACAGCAGGAATTCTGGCGCGAGGTGATCGGGATGCCCGTGGGTGATGAGCACATGCTCGACTCCCGAGAGCTCGACCGCGGCCCGGACGGCAGCGTGGGTGGTCGTCGGTCCGCAGTCGATGAGGACGATGCCGTCGATGATCGCTGCTGACGAGGTGCGAGACCGGCCGGCTGCACGCTCGGCCGCGCACGAGTTGCATGTGCAGAAGGGGTTCGGCCAGCCGTCGGCTGCACCCGTGCCGAGCATTCGGATTCTCATGGCGCTGGAACGGGTGGAGTCGAACTTGATTGCGCTGCAACGAAAACTGGCGCTGAATCGAAGGCAGCCTTGCGCGACACGCGGCGAAGTGCGGTGAGCACCGCAGGTCCTGCGAGCACGATGAGCGTGACCGTGAGGATGGCGCGGGGGATGTCGTAGCCCAGCGAGGTCAGCGTGGTGAAGCGCAGCCACGCGAGCACGTTCTCGACGATCGGCGCCCCGGGCGCGAAGGCGATGACATCGGGCAGGCCGGTGGTGAAGGGCCAGAACCACAGGTTGAGCAGGAGTCCGTAGGCGAAGCTCGCGACTGCCCCGTAGGCGGCGAGCAGTGCGATTTCGCGCTTTCCTCGAACCTGCGGCAGCAGACCGGCCCCGAGCCCGACCCAGGCCGCTCCGAGCATCTGGAACGGCAGCCACGGGCCCACCCCGCCGGTGAGCAGCGCTGACGAGAAGAGCGACACGGCGCCAAGCGCGAAGCCGAAGCCGGGGCCCAGGGCCCGACCGCCCAGCACGAGCACCACCCAGATCGGCTCCAGGCCCGCGGTTCCGCCGCCGAGGGGGCGCATGGCCGACACGACGGCCGAGAGGACCCCGAGCAGTGCAACCGCTTTCGCGTCCATGCCTCGGTCGGTGAATTGCGCGAGCACGACCGCGAGGAGCAGGGGGATGACGATCGCGAACAGCCACGGAGCGTCGCTGGCGTGCGCGATTGCGGACGAATCCGGTGCGGCGATCAGCGGCCAGCCGAACGCAATGACGCCGACGATCGACGTGGCGATGATGGCCACCGTGGAGTGCGGGCCGAGTCGAACGGCCGGTGTGAGAGCCCGAGCACTCATCCGACGGCACCTCCGCTTGTCGGCGCGTGGCTGTGCAGCAGCAGCGGACCGATGGCGGCCAGGACATCGGAGACGGTGAGCCAGGGCTCAGGCGCGAGCACCTTGGCAACCTGTGGGGCGAACATGGGTGAGGCCACGACGACATCGGCCGTGTCACCGTCCGCGACGATCTCGCCCTCGGCGACGACGACGACCCGCGTCGCGACCTCGGCTGCGAGCTCGACGTCGTGGGTGGCGAGCATGATGCCGTGCCCGGCCTTGGAAAGGTCTCGGAGCACGTCGACAAGGCGCGCCTTGGTCGGGTAGTCGAGCCCGCGGGTCGGTTCGTCGAGGAGCAGCAGCGGCGGCCTGGCGGCGAGGACGACAGCCAGGGCGAGGAGAAGGCGTTGGCCCTCCGAGAGATCGCGGGGGTGGGTGCCGTCGCGTACCTCAGGGGCCAGGAGCGCGAGCAGGGCGCGCGTGGTTCCTGAGCCGACCGCGGCATCGCGGTCGGCCGCACGGCACTCGTCGGCCACGGTCGTGGCCTCGAGAAGGTCTCCGGGCTCCTGCGGCACGAGCCCGACAGCACGAACGAGATCCGGGCCGCGCAGTGTCCGAGGGTCCCTGCCACTGGTCAGGATCGAGCCGGAATCGCACGGACGCAGACCGACGATCGCGTTGAGCAGGGTTGACTTTCCTGCACCGTTACGGCCCATGAGGGCCACGATCTCGCCGCGGCGGATCGTGAGCGAGATCGATCGAAGTGCCGGCCAGGTCCCGTACCGAACGGTGAGGTCTCGTGCAACGACGAGCGCATCCTCGCCGAGCTGGCCGTCGATGACCCGCAGCGGCGGAGTGCGGCCGACCAGGAGATCGCGCAGCGGACCGGCAGCTCGGCGCGCATCGCGCACGGTGAGCGGCAGAGGGCTCCACCCTGCGAGGCGTCCGAGCTCGACGACGGGCGGTGCGATAGGCGCGAGTTGCATCACCTCGACAGGCGTGCCGATGACCAGGGGCTGGGCATCGCCCGGCACCACGATCACGCGGTCGGCGTACTGCACGACTCGTTCGAGCCGATGCTCTGCCAGGACCACCGTGACGCCGAGATCGTGCACGAGTCGTTGCAGCGCAGCGAGAACCTCCTCTGCCGCCCCGGGGTCGAGCGCTGAGGTGGGTTCGTCGAGGACGAGGACCCTGGGATGCGACGTGAGGACGGCCCCGATCGACACGCGCTGCTGCTGCCCCGCGGAGAGCGAGAGGAGCGGCCGGCTGCGGAGATCGCTGAGGCCGAGCAGGTCGAGGGTCTCCTCCACGCGCCGACGCATGACGGCCGGCGCAAGGCCCAGGCACTCCATGCCGTAGGCCAGTTCCTCCTCGACGGTATCCGCGACGAAGCCACTCGACGGGTCCTGGGGGACGACCCCGACCACGTCGGCGAGCTCGCGTGGGGGATGGGTGGCCGTATCTCGTCCCGCTACCAGGATTCGCCCGGACAGGGTGCCACCGGTGAAGTGCGGCACTAGGCCGTTCATGGCCCGGAGCAGGGTGGTCTTGCCGCTTCCCGTCCGCCCGACGACGAGCACGAGCTCGCCCTCCTCAAGGTGCAGGTTCACCTCGTGCAGAACGGGCGCCGTCGACTCGGCGTAGGTGATCGATACGTCCTCGAACCGGATCATGCGTTCACCGCCCTGCCGGGGCTCGTCGCGCGATCGCCCTGCCAGCGCGACCCGGTCGAGGGGAGCGAGGGAGCGGTGAATGCGGGGGTCATGGCGATGATGACGCCGAGCATGGGCAGCAGTGGGAGGGTCGGCCAGCTGGGCGGGTCATAGGGGGTCTCGAGGCCGAGCGGCGCCAGCCATCGAGCCCCGAAGAACAGGAGCGCTGCCGCGATGCCCGAGCCGGCGACGAGCCATTCGGGAGCCCACCAGGGGTCGGGCCGATAGCGGGTCCGGACGGCACCCTTGGCCGACCACGTGACAGCGACGATGCTCGCGAGGACGCCGAAGGCGAGCATCGGGGCGTCCATCAGCGGCGGTGACCCGGCCGCCACGAGACCGTAGCTCCCGATGCAGGCGGCGACCAGGCCGATGAGGAGAAGCGCGGCTGCCAAGCGACGCTGGGCTCGGCTTACCCCGCCCCGTCTGCCGTAGCCACGTGAATCCATTGATGCTGCAAGGGTGACCGAGCGCTCGAGTGCGCCCTCGAAGACCGGCATCGCTGCTCCTGCGATGGCGCGTGGCCCCCGTGTCGCCCGTCCGCGCAAATGCCGGGCGGACTGGACTCGAGCGACGTCGGTCACCAACTGGGGCGTGAAGGTGAGGGCCACGACGACGCTCACACCCACCTCGTAGAGGGCGGCCGGCACCGACTTCAGGAGCCGGCTCGGGGATGCGAGCGAGTTGGCGGCTCCGATGCAGACGAGGATGGTGGCGAGGCGGAGTCCGTCGTAGAAGGCCATGAGGACGCTCTCGAGCATGACGTCGCCGCCGAGCCGCACGCCCGCGAGCCACGTGGGCAGAGCGATGCCGGGCAGCGGCAGCAGGACCGTCGTACCGAGGGCGGCCCCGAAGGCAACCTGGATCACGACGCGGACGACGATGACAATGACGCCGAGCCGCAGGAAGAATGCGAACGACCGGGCCCATGGGGCATCGGGCTTGCGTGCCGAGACCACGTACGCCGCGACCGCGACGATCATGAGCAGCAGCAATGGGTTTG
>WLND01000054.1 GCA_009726075.1 Actinomycetota bacterium | reverse complement strand
GGTCGGGGTCCGGCACGTACTGTGATGACGACATGGCGGAATCCTTTCACGGGCGATCCCATCGTGCATTCAGTCGGGGGATCAGCCGGTTGCGAGCTAGGCGCCTTCGGCGTCGTGCTGGTCTCGAAGGCGCGCGAGCGATGTGAGCACGATTGACCGATCCGTGGTGTACCAGAACGGCGGCAGGCTCGCGCGCAGGGCCCGTCCGTAGCCGGCGGTCGCCAGTCGAGAGTCGAGGATGGCGACGACTCCGCGATCGCTGGCGCCCCGGATGAGCCGCCCGGCACCCTGGGCAAGCAGCAGGCCGGCCTTCGGCACCGAGATCGACCTGAACCCTGAGCCGCCTGCTTCGTCGACTGCACGCTGTCGCGCGCTGAGCAGCGGATCATCCGGCCGCGGAAACGGGATTCGGTCGATCACGACCTGGATGCAGGACTCGCCGGGCACATCGACCCCCTGCCACAGCGACACGGTCCCCAGAAGCGTGGAGGCATGATCATCGGCAAACCGTTGCACGAGCGAGCCGACCGAATCGCCCTTGCGTTGGACCAGGATCGGTAGGCGCGCTGTATCGAGGCGCACCCTGAGGTACTCCGCCGCACGATCGACGCCGCGCCAGCTGCTGAAGAGCGCGAGCGTGCGCCCGCCGGCCGCCTCGATGAGCTCCGCGAGTTCGTCGAGGGCCTCCATGGCGATGCCCTCACGGCCCGGGGCGGGCAGATCCTTGGCGACGTAGAGGATGCCCTGCTTCGCGTGGTCGAAGGGCGATCCGACGTCCATGGTCGTGACGTTGGCGGCGCTGAGACCGAGGCTTGCGATGAGTGAGTCGAACCCGCCGCCAACGGTGAGGGTGGCGCTTGTCATGACCACCGGCGACTTGCTGAAGAGCGCCTCGCGCAGCAGGCCTGCCACCGAAAGGGGTGCCAGCTTCAGGCTCGGGGCCCGACCCTCCCCCGGGTCCAGCCAGATGACGTCGAATTCATTGCCGGCGAGCAGTGCGCCTGCCGTGTCGTGCACTTCTTCGACGGCCCCCTTCGCATGCTGTCGAGTTGCCACCGCATCGGCATCCTTGGTGTCCTTGTCAGCCGAGATCTGGGTCAATGCCTGATGGCATGCATCGCGAACGAGGGTGAGCGCCAGGGTGACGTCGCCACCGACCGGCTTCAACTGCGTCGGGCCCGACATCCCCTCGGCCGTGCGGCGCAGGCAGTCGTCGAGTTCCTCGGCCGCCTCCTGAAGTTGCTCGTGGGTCTGCCGATCGACAAGCGATCGCGCCCTGCCGAGCGCCTTGTCGATCATCGCTGCGTTGAGCTCGCTCGTGACGGCCGCCGTCGCCCGGTCGACGAGTTCATGCCCCTCATCGATGATGACGGCAGCATGCTCGGGCAGCACTGGAATGCCCTCGAGCGCATCAATGGCGAGCATCGCGTGGTTTGTCACGACGATGTCGGCCTCCTGAGCCTCGAGGCGCCGCTTCACCGTGAAACACTCTTCGCCGTACGTGCACCGGCTCTCGCCGACGCATTCGCGACGGCCCACCGACAGCGAGCGCCACACGCGCGGATCGATGTCGTCGGGGTAGTCGTCGCGGTCGCCGGTCGTGGACTGCTCCGCCCATTCGCGGACTGCGGTCACTTGGTCGCCCAGCGCGGTGCGCTGCGTCGTGAACAGCGCATCCGATTCGTCCTCCGGGACCGAACCGTGAAGCTTCTGCAGGCAGATGTAGTTATTGCGCCCTTTGAGGACCGCAAAGGTCACGGGTCTTGGCAACGACGGGCTCAGGGCCTGGGCCATGCGCGGCAGGTCGCGGTCGACCAGCTGCTTCTGCAGCGCGAGGGTGGCGGTCGCGACGACCACGGCCTTGTTCTCGTTCACGGCATGCAGGGCCGCGGGCACCAGATAGCCGAGCGACTTCCCGGTGCCGGTGCCTGCCTGGACGATGACGTGGCCCTCGCCATTCAGGGCACCGCTCACGGCCTTGGCCATCGCGTGCTGGCCCTCGCGCTGTTCACCGCCGAGCGTCTCAACGACGATGTCGAGCGCCGAATCGACGCCCAGCGAAGCGGATCCGGCCTTGGTCTGCTTAGCCGGCATCGGCTGCGCCGGCCTGCAGGAGCTCGCCTGCCAGCGCCTCCGGAACCCGCGCCTTCAGCCTCGTTCCGTTCTCGACATGGTCGAGCTCAAGGACGTCGCCCTGGCTATGCGCACGTGAGATCAGGTCGCCGCGGCTATACGGAATGAGGATGTCAACCTCCTGCATGAGGTGCGGGAGGTCGGCCTCGATCGCCAGCAGCAACGCCTCGATGCCCTCCCCGGTGGTGGCCGAGACGACGACGGCATGCGGTTCACGCCGCAGCAGGGTGGCAATGCGGTCCGGGTCTGCGATGTCGGCCTTGTTGATGACACTGAGCTCGGGTACAGATCCGGCTCCGATGTCGTTGAGCACGATCCGCACGGCGGCCATCTGCTCCTCCGGTGCATCATCGCTGCCGTCGACCACGTGCACGATGAGATCAGCGTCCTTGACCTCCTCGAGCGTCGACCTGAAGGCTTCGACGAGCTGATGCGGAAGGTGGCGGACGAAGCCGACGGTGTCGGCGAGGGTGTACTCGCGGCCGTTCGGGGTGCGCGTCTTGCGAACAGTGGGGTCAAGGGTCGCGAACAGCGAATTCTCGACGAGCACGCCCGCACCGGTGAGCCGGTTCAGCAGGCTCGACTTGCCCGCGTTGGTGTATCCGGCGATCGCGACAGCCGGTATCCCGGCTCGATGGCGGGCCGCGCGCTGGGTCGTCCGCGACTTCTCCATCTCCTTGAGCTCCTTGCGAAGCTTTGACATCTGGGTGCGAATGCGACGGCGATCGGTTTCGATCTTGGTCTCGCCGGGGCCGCGGGTGCCCACGCCGCCGGTCTGGCCACCAGCGCGCCCGCCGGCCTGCCTCGAGAGGGACTCGCCCCAACCGCGCAGTCGAGGCAGGAGGTACTGCATCTGGGCCAGGCTCACCTGCGCCTTGCCCTCCCGGCTGCGCGCGTGCTGGGCGAAGATGTCCAGGATCAGCCAGGTGCGATCGACGACCTTGACCTTGAGGATCTCCTCGAGCTGGCGAAGCTGTCCCGGAGTGAGCTCGCCGTCGCAGATCACCGTGTCGGCACCGGTTGCCGCGACGATGTCGCGAAGTTCCTTGGCCTTGCCGGAACCCAGGTACGTGGCGGGGTCAGGGGTGTCGCGGCGCTGGATCACGCCGTCGAGCACCAGGGATCCGGCCGTCTCGGCCAGCAGCGCCAACTCGGCGAGGCTCCGATCCGCGTCGCGCACCGTGCCGCTGGTCCAGACTCCCGCGAGCACAACGCGCTCGAGCCGAACCTGCCGGTACTCGACCTCGGTGACGTCCTCGAGTTCGGTCGACAGGCCCGCCACCCGGCGTAGCGCGTGACGATCCGACAGGTCCTGTCCGACGACGTCGAAGCCAGGCTGGGCGAAGGCACCGTTCTCGTGGGTATCCATGTGAGGACAAGGGTGTCATGCCCCGCGCGATCAGCCCAAATTCCCCGTCCACAGCGCGTCATGGAACCCGTGAACATCACACCAGGGAACCCGGGAACCCGGGAACATGAGGAGGGCGCGGACCAAGGCCCGCGCCCTCCCATCGATCATTGACGTCCGGGCTAGCCGGCGGTCCAAGCGGCGACCTTGTCGGGGTTGGCATCGATCCACTTCTGGGCCGCCTCCTCCGGGGTCATGCCGCTCTCGATGTCGAGCGCAACCGCGTTCTGATCGGCGTTGGTCCAGCTGAAGTTCTTCACGAGGGTCGCGAAGGGTGATCCGGACTCCATCAGCTTGGCCGTGGCCAGCTTCTGCAGGTCGGTCTTCGGGTAGTCGGTCAGGCCACTGGCCTTCTCCGCATCGGTCCAGTCATTGGCCGGGAAATTGATCCGGGCGAGTGGGACCTTGGCCAGGAAGTTCTGCGGCTCGTAGAAGTAGCCGAGTGCCGCCGTGTTGTTCTTCGATGCCGCGGTGAACAGCTCGATCAGTGCGGCCTCGGAGCCCGTGCTGATGATCTTGTAGTTGAGCTTGTTCGCGGCGATGATCTTCTCGCCGATCGTGGTGTATCCCGGGGGGCCCTCGTACCAGGCGCCCTTGTCGCCTGACTCCGAAGTCTTAAAGAGGTCGGAGTACTTGTTGAGGTTCGCGGAGTCGGTGATGTCGGGGTACTTATCAGCCATCCACTGCGGCACGAACATGCCGATCAGTCCGATGTTGCCGTTCGAGCCGACGTCCTGGATTGCGCCCCGGTCGACCCACTCCTGCCAGCGTCCGCCGCCCCAGTCCTCGATGATGACGTCGACGGAACCGGCCTCCATCGCGTCGTAGGTGACGCCACCCTCATCGAGGGTCGTCTGGGTGATGTTGCAGCCCAACGACTTCGCCACATTCGTGAGTACCTGCGCCGATGCCGTGTAGCCGACCCATGCGTGCATTGCCACGCCCCAGTCGCCGCAGTCGGCGGCCGGCGCTGCCTCCGACGCCGCCGCTGATGCCGCGGCCGATGCTGCAGCTGTCGCAGCC
The DNA here is from genome assembly GCA_009726075.1 of Actinomycetota bacterium. GTDB lineage: Bacteria > Actinomycetota > Actinomycetes > S36-B12 > S36-B12 > WLND01. The sequence goes on along the minus strand of WLND01000054.1, from coordinate 3,531 downwards.
GGCGCGGCGGAGCTCGCTGCGCTGTTCACGCCACCGCCGCAGGCCGCCACCATGAGGCCAACGGCCGCGAACACCGAGACGATGCCCACCTGTCTCATTGCCAGTTTCTTCATTCGCATTCCTCTCGTGGACGCGACCACCCGATGGTGATCCCCTTTCGATGCCGATCGATCTGTGGCACGAAACCCTTGAACGCGGCGGATTCGTTCACGCCGCATCTCCTCTTCCACGTCGGCCAGCGCCGGCCTGCGCGATGCGATCGAGGACGACCCCGAGGAACAGGATCGCCAGTCCCGCTGCGAGGCCCTTGCCCTGAAGCTCCGGCTTCGACTGCCCGACGATGACGAGGTAGCCCAGGCCACCAGCGCCGACAAAACCACCGATGACAACGACCGCGAGCACGAAGATGAGCCCCTGATTGGCCCCGAGCATCAACGAGCGCTTTGACGCCGGCAGTTGCACCTTCGTGATGATCTGCGCCTTGGTGGAGCCGGCCGCCGTTGCAGCCTCCACCATGCTCGACGGGACATCGCGAACCCCATCTGCCACCACCCTCACGACGATAGGAGCCGCGTAGAAGAAGCCGCAGGCAATTGCCGCAAATCGTGTCGGGCCGAACAGCGCGAGCACCGGCACGAGGTAGACGAATGCCGGCAACGTCTGACCGGCATCGAGGATCGGTTTCATCCACCGCTCGACGCGCCGGCTGCGGCCGACCAGCACCCCGACGGCCACTCCGACCAGCATCACGATGACGGTTGCGATGAGCACCTGGGCCAGGGTCACCATGGTGTCGTTCCAGAGGCCGGTGAGGACGATGAGGGCAAGGAGAACGAACGAGGTGATCGCGGCCTTGCGCCCGCCGATGAGCGCCCCGATGAGCGAGATCATGATGATGGTCAGGTACCAGGGGGCATCGGCAAGCATGGTTTCGAGCGGGTTCAGGAATCCGACGGTCACGAATTCGCGAAAGCCCGTGGTCAGGAAGTAGAGATTCGTCGTGATCCATTCGGACGCAGCGCTCGTGGCACTCGCGATCGTGTCGCCCATGACCAGGTTGGGCGGAAACACCGCCGCCCACAGCTCGTAGCGCGACAGCACGATGGCAACCACCATCGCGACGAAGGCGGCACCGAGCCCGATACGGCGGCGGGTGCGCGCACGCCCGGACTCGTGGACGAAGGTCCCGGTGCGCGCGACGGCAGCGGTCGTCGCCCTGTCGAGCATGATCGCGAGGAAGACCACCGCGAGCCCGGCGACGACACCATCGCCGACATCTCGGATGATCAGGGCGGCCACGACGGGCTTGCCGAGGCCGGGCGCTCCGATAAGCGCGGCGATCACGACGAACGACAGTGCCGCCATCATCGTCTGGTTCACGCCCAGGGCGATCGTGTGCTTGGCCATCGGGAGCTGCACCTTGGTCAGCAGTTGCCATCGGGTCGAGCCCATCGAGACTCCCGCCTCGACCGGGCCCGCGTTCAGGCTGCGGATCGCATGCGAGGTGATGCGGATCGCGATCGGGATGCTGTAGATCATTGTCGCGATCGTCGCTGCGGCGGTGCCGATGAGGAAGAACAGCGCGAGCGGCGCCAGGTATACGAGGGTCGGGAGGATCTGCGCAAGGTCCAAACCTGGGCGGAGTACTGCGAGAACACGGTCGGAGAGGCCGGCCCAGACACCGAGCGGGAGGCCCACCGCGAGGGAGAGGATCACGGCTCCGAGGGTCATCGCGAGGGTGTCCATGGTGAAGGTCCACATGCCGAGCACGCCGCACAGGAACATCAGGCCCATGGCAAGCAGCGACGTACGCCAGTTCGAAGTGGCGTACACGATGAATCCGATGATCGCCACGACGCCGAGCCATCCGACAAGCGGGATGATGTTGTTGCCGGCGGGCAGCGAGATCACGGCTCGGATCACTTCGATGAACGACTCGACGAAAGCCCTGATCGGGTTGAAGAAGTAGATGAAGGCCCCGCTCTGCGTTCGGTTGCCGCGGATCGACGCCGCCGCCTGCCGAAGCACCGACGTGAACGGGGTGTTCTCAGAAGTAGGGAGGACGAGCGTGTTGAGGCCGCGGAGCACGAACGCGAGGACGATCCAGGCGAGGACGACGAGGCCAATACGCACACTGCGCTTGCGCAGCGTGCCCTTCACCGTCGCCACGGTGGTCACGGGCCGTCGACCCCGTCTGAGCCGATGAGCCGCAGGACGTCGTCGCTCGTCACGAACCCGACGAGGACGCCGTTCTCGATCACCTTCACGGGACGCCTGGCCCCGATGATGACCGGGGTTGCGTCACGAACGATCGTGGTCACGTCGATCTCCGGGCCGGTGGAGTCCTCACCTGGCTGCAATGGGCGGGCGATGGCCCGAACCGTGAGCACATGCGATTTGGGGATGTCACGGATGAAGTCGGCGACATAGTCGTCGGCGGGGCTGGCCACGAGTTCCTCGGGCGTGCCCATCTGCACGACTGCGCCATCGCGCATGATCGCAATCCGGTCGCCGAGTTTCATGGCCTCCGACAGGTCATGGGTGATGAACACCATCGTCTTGCCCAGATCGTGGTGCAGGCGAATCACCTCGGCCTGCATGTCTCGGCGGATAAGCGGGTCGAGCGCACTGAACGGCTCGTCGAGGAACATCACCTGCGGATCGACGGCGAGGGCCCGCGCGAGACCGACACGCTGCTGCATGCCGCCCGAGAGCTGCTCGGGGTAGTGGTTGGCGTACCCGTGCAGCCCGACGAGCTCGATGACCTCGTTCGCTCGCGCATAGCGTGCGTCCTTCTTCACGCCGTTGATCTCGAGGCTGTAGGCGATGTTGTCGATCACCTTGCGGTGCGGCAGGAGCCCGAAGTGCTGGAAGACCATTGAGAAGGCGGTTCGACGCAACTCCCGGAGCCTCGCGGGACTTGCGGTGAGGACGTCCTCGCCATTGAGGAGCACGCTGCCGGCGGTCGGCTCGATCAGCCGCGTGAGGCACCGGACGAGGGTCGACTTGCCCGACCCCGAGAGGCCCATGACCACGAAGACCTCGCCCGGCAGGACGTCGAACGAGACATCGCGAACTGCGGCGACGCACCCCGTCGACTCAAGCAGCGCAGCACGCGACAGGTCCGCCTCGGGCGATCCGACGATTCGATCGGCATTCGGGCCGAACACCTTCCAGAGCGATCTCACGCTGATCGCCGAGGCCGCCTGAGGGACCGTCAGGGTTGGTTCGATGACGCTCGCGGTCACGCTGTCACCTCCGACTCGATGTCCGTGAACCACCCGCTCGGAGCCGGGTCCACGTTCTGGTACACGTGCTTGAGTTCGACGTACTCCCCCAAGCCTGTCGGACCAAGCTCCCGTCCGACACCGGATTGCTTGAATCCGCCCCACTCGGCCTGTGGAAGGTACGGATGGTAGTCGTTGATCCAGATGGTGCCGTGACGCAGGCGACCTGCCACCCGCTGGGCACGGCCCGCGTCTGAGGTCCAGACTGCGCCGGCAAGGCCATAGACCGTGTCGTTGGCAAGGC
>WLND01000053.1 GCA_009726075.1 Actinomycetota bacterium | reverse complement strand
TCGACGAGCGGGTCAATCGTCATCTGGCACGACGAGGCCGCGTTCACCGTCCACGCGAGCCAGCCGACGGGCGTCCAGATCGATGGCGAGAGCATCGGACTCCTGTCCGAAATCCGGTTCGAGTCGGTTCCGGAGGCGATCGAAGTCTTCGCCTAGCACCGCCGCAACGACGAAGCGTGACCGAACTGTGATCTATCCGACAGTAAGATATGGGGGCAAATCGCCGTTAGCCCTTGTGGCAAACGGCAACCTCTGCGAACCTATAGAAGTCCGTTGTTTCTGCGGGCTGGCTTTCTTCCTCCGAGACCGCCCCGGTGATCCCGGTATCGAGCTCAATCCGATGTGCCAGCCTCGTGAAAGCAATCACGAGCGCCGCAAGACCTGCGACGCGTTTCCCCCCTTTGGAGTTGAGATCGCATGGACTGGCGCCATGAGGCTGCCTGCCGTGACGAGGATCCGGAGCTGTTCTTCCCGATCGGCAACACCGGACCCGCACTGGTGCAGATCGAAGAAGCAAAAGCTGTGTGCCGACGTTGCAGCGTTGTCGACGAGTGCCTTCGCTGGGCCCTTGAATCCGGGCAGGACGCCGGAGTCTGGGGAGGCCTGAGCGAAGATGAGCGGCGCGCCCTCAAGCGTCGCAACGCCCGGCTTCGAGCCCGGAGCAACGCTTAATCCCACGACAAGCACATCGCCGCAACACGCATGACCCCGGCCCCTTGGCCGGCAACCGAGAGCCCCGTCAGCGCAGAGGCAGCGACACTTGAGCATGCGTGCCGCCGCCTCTGGCGGGGCCTAGGGCGAAGGTTCCGTGAAGCTCCCCGGTCATCAGTGACTCCACGATCTGGAGCCCGAGTCCGGCATTCACGACATCGAGCCCCTCGGGAAGCCCGACTCCATCGTCGAGCACGACGATCACGATGCATCCGTCGTCCAGCCTGACGTCGATGCAGATCTCGCCTGCCTGCGCATGCTCCACGGCATTATGCAGGAGTTCGGATACGCACATCGCCAGCGAGGTGGCCTGATCGCTGCGAAGCAGGCCGGCCTCCCCCGTACGCGTGATGCGGGCCGGTGCTCGACCTTCCGCGTAGACCGGGGCAAGGTCTCGGACGAGCCCGGTGATCCGATCGAGAATCTCGTCGAATGCCACCGTGTCGCTGGTGTCACGCGACAACGCCTCATGGACCACCGCGATGGACGCGACCCGAAGCTGGGCCTCGCCAAGCGCCTCACGAGTTTCGTCGCTCAGTGCCCTTCGCGCCTGGAGCCGCAGGAGGGCCGCCACGGTCTGCAGGTTGTTCTTCACTCGGTGATGAATCTCGCGGATGGTGGCATCCTTGGAGAGCAGCGCGCGCTCACGTCGCCGGATCTCAGTCACGTCGCGCAGCAGGACGACCCCGCCGACATCGACGCCTGCCCTGCGCAGCGGAAGCCCCTGGACGAGCACCGTCGCCGCCCCGTTCTCGATATCTGCACGACCGGCGACTCGACCGCTGGTGATGAGCGACAGCGCCTCGTCCATCGGGCCGGGGCGATGCGAGAGCCGGGTCATGAGGGACCGGAGGTCAGTGCCCACGATGTCGGTGACCACGCCGAGCCGGCGCATCGCGCTCACCGCGTTGGGGCTGGCATAAGCGACAACGCCATCCCCCGCCACCCTGACGAGGCCATCGCCGACCCGTGGCGAGTCAAGGGTGCCCTCGATAGCGGTGGCCGCGGGGAAGGTCCCTTCGACGAGCATTGCGAGCAGCGCATCGGCCGTGTCGAGGTAGATCTCCTCGAGGGTCCCGGCCACGCGCGGCAGCGACGAGGAGTGGCGGGCGACCACGCCGATGACGCGTCCGCCGAAATTCACCGGATAGGCCGTGCCGTGGGCTCGTCCGAAGGCCATGGCACTGTCGAGATCGGGAAACCTCCCACGCGGCGCAAACGTAGCGACGATGTCCTCAGGGACGGTTGTCGGCGCGGTGGTGGGACGAACGAGCGCCCCGGCGACGAGTCCGCCGTCATTCCAGGTGGGGAGCCACAGGACAAGATCGCTCAGCGCCAGGTCCGCCACCAGGGACCATTCGGCCGTGACGGCCAGGAGCCGGTCGCGCTCGACCTCGGTGAGATCCGTCCGATCCATTGCCAACCTCGTGAGGACCGCCACGGGACGATACTAGGCGCCCGCACCGGCGCCGGGTGGCTAGATCACGATCGCGATGACGTCGCCCTCGCGCACGACATCGCCGACGGCGACGCTGATCTCGCTGACCACGCCCGCCTGCTCAGCAAGCACCGGGATCTCCATCTTCATCGACTCGAGGATCACGAGGGTGTCACCGATCACGACCTCGTCTCCGACGTCCGACAACACGGAGTGCACTGACGCAACCATCTCCGCGCGGATCGTCTGAGCCATTGAGATCTCCCTTGTTCGATTGGTCTGGATTGTTCCACGCGAGCAGCCCTTCAGCGGGCGCGTTGACGAAGGTGGGGCGCCGGTCAGTCGAGGCGGTAGCTGATGGACACCTGATGGATCTCGGCAACGATCCGAGAGCGGAGGCGTTCGGGCACGGGCTCGCAGCGGCAAGCTTCGCGCACGCGCTCCTTCACCCGGAGCTCGACCGCGAACTGATCACCGCACGGCGGGCACTCGTGCAGGTGCGCCGTGACCTCGATCTGATGGACCTCATCGATCTCGCCGTCGACGTACACGGTGATGAGGGACAGCACCTCGGTGCAGGGCGTCTGATGCGGGTTGCCGCAGCTCATGTCTGGGCGTCCTGTTCTGCCTTGGTGCTCGCCGCAGTGACGAAACCGCGCTCGATGGCGTAGTCGGTCAGGCTCGCCCGCAGCAGCTTTCGTCCGCGATGCAGCCGCGACATCACGGTGCCGACCGGAGTGCCCATGATCTCTGCGGCCTCCTTGTAGGCGAAGCCCTCGACATCGACGAGGTAGACCGCGAGCCGAAAGTCCTCCGGGATCGCGGCGAGGGCCTCGACGACATCGCTGTCGGCGAGGCGATCGAGCGCCTCGGTCTCGGCGGAACGCAGGCCTCGGGCGGTGTGCGACTCGGCCTCGTGCAGCTGACCATCGGTCAGGTCGTCGGTCGCCGACTGATACGGCTGCCGCTGCTTCTTGCGGTAGATGTTGATGTAGGTGTTCGTGAGGATCCGAAAGAGCCAGGCCTTGAGATTCGTGCCCTCGGTGAAGGATGTGAACGCGCCAAAGGCCTTGAGGTAGGTCTCCTGCACGAGGTCCTCGGCATCGGTCGGGTTTCGGGTCATGCGCATCGCGGCGCCATACAGCTGATCGATGTAGGGCATGGCGTCGCGCTCGAATCGCTGCGCGCGCTCCTCCGCGGTCTCCGTCGTAGTCATCAGGTCAGAGCCTAGCCCTGACGCGGCAACCTCATCGAAATCCAGGGAGGTCGCGCAGGGTTCCGTCATGAGCAGCACATCCTCGCAAACCACGCAAGGGCGCACCGCATTCCCGCAGGGCCCTCATTCGGCTCGTCTCGTGGTCGAGCTCGGGCTTCGCCCCTAAGGCGTTGCGCCCGGCACGACACCCTCGGCTTCGAGCGGCACGGTCAGGTCGGCAGAGTTATTGCGGACGTTGTTCACGGCCACCGAGACGGGGTAGGCCGCCAGGCCGGCGCCGGCCGCCGGATGCAGCAGCGCCGAGGCGTCTGCGCCCGTCTCCGGGTCGAGCCAGGTGCTCCAATCGGCGCGTGCGATGGTCATCGGCATGCGGTCGTGGATGCGGCCGACCTCGTCGGCGGCATCGGTCGTCAGCACGGTGCAGGTGAGCCGCCAGGCCTGCGGGTCGGTCTCGTTACGCGTCGGGTCACGCCACCACTCGTAGAGGCCGGCCATCGCAAGCGACGAACCGTCGGCCGGGTGAATGTAGAACGGCTGCTTCACCGGCTTGCCGCCCTTGCCGACCGGTGCGCCCGGCGACGTCGGCACGTACCACTCGTAGTAGCCGTCGGCCGGAACCAGGCATCGGCGCTTGGCGAATGCCCTGCGAAACGACGGCTTTTCCGCAACGGTCTCGGCCCGGGCGTTGATCATGCGCGACCCGATCGAGGGATCCTTCGCCCACGACGGCACCAGGCCCCAGCGCGCGATTTCGAGCGATCGCTCTCGCACGTCGTCGCGCACGCGGTCGACCACGATGTATACCTTCTTGGTAGGAGCCACGTCGTAGTCCGGGGCGAGGACTTCGTCGGGCAGGCCGACGACCTCGAACTCCTCAACCAGCGCCGCCGGGTCCTTTGCTGCGGCGTAGCGTCCGCACACGGCTAGTCCTCCTCGTTCTCGACGTCGGTGTCGGTCTCGGTGTCCGTGTCGGCCCAGGTCGCGAACACCATCATCTGCTGCCGGATGTGGTCGAGTCGACCGAGCAGCGAGACTGACTCAAGCGAGTGCCCGACGCCGCGCCCTGCGGCGGGCAGCTCGTCGGCCGCATCGCGGATGAACCGGGCAAGATCGTCGCTCAGGATCGCAGCCCGTGACCTGTCGCCATTGGGCGCCGGGGCCGACGCGATGCCGGACGAAGCGACTGGTTCGCCACGCTGGCCGAGCGCCTCGCCCGCGAGCGAGAGCAGCCGATCGATGACCTCGCGCAGGACAGCGACCGGCAGCCTGCTGGCGTCGTCGCGATCGAAGAGCAGGTTCGCAGCGCCGGCCACGCCCCTGACCTGAACCGCCATGCCGCCCATCCGACGCAGGCGTCGAGCATCGTCCTGGAGACGTCGCTGCACCCACCTGCCCCGCGGATTCCACTGAGCACTCTCGGCCAGCTTGGTCAGGGCCTGCCGCGCGACCTCTGCGACCTGGCGCAGGGCCCGACTCTGGTCGACATACGCATGGTTGACCCCGTCGGGCAGCATCTCAGGCTGGCTTCCGCTCTCGGCGCCAACCCGCTCCAGGACATCGAGGATCGCATCGCGATAGCGCTCGAGTGCCCCCTCGAACTCGTGCGGACGCGGTCGCGGCGGATACACATAGACGGCGATGAGGCCCGTTGCGCCGCCGATCACGACGTCGAGCACCCGCCAGACGTCGTCGCGCATCGAGCCCGCTCCGAGGGCCAGAACGAACACCACGGCCACCGGGATCTGCATCTGCCCGGCGATCGACCACGGCACCAGGCGGGCCACGAGAAGGGCCGCCAGAACGGCCAGGAAGAACGACCACCACGACAGCCCGACCAGGTTGACCCAGATGGACGCCGCCAGCACCCCGACACCCGTGCCGAGAATCCGCTGGAGCGACAGGCCCAGGGTGCTCCATGGCGAGCCTTGCACCACGAGCAGCGTGGTGACCGGCGCGAAGATCCCCAGGGGGCTCTGCGATACCGCACCGGCAATCAGCCACGACACCGTCACCGCCACCGCTAGGCGCGCCACGAGCGTCTTCGATCCGAGCCCGCCATGCCGCTGCTGGAGCACGTCGGACAGTCGCACGTCAGGGAGCAGGTCGCTCGCGCTCGTTGACTCGGCCATGGCAGAAGGCTATTGCGGCGAACGCGCCCGCCAGCGATTACGCTGACCCTCGATGACTTCCAGCGATCCGTACTGGCCCGCGCCGACAGCGCGAGGGCCGGTGCGCGCCAGCGTCCAGGTACCAGGATCCAAGTCGGCAACGAACAGGGCGCTCATCCTCGCGGCCCTGGCCGATGGTCCGAGCACGATCTACGAGGCGCTCGACGCCCGCGACACCCGCCTGATGATCGGGGCCCTGGAGTCCCTCGGAGTTCGGTGCACGGCCACGGCATCGAGTTCGCCGGGCAACATCGACATCGCCGTCGAACCAGCCGGCCTCCGTTCAGAACGCCCCCGGGCCTCGGTCGACGTCGGCCTCGCAGGCACGGTCATGCGCTTCGTCCCGCCCATGGCGGCCCTTGCCGTTGGCGACGTGACGTTCGACGGGGATGAGGGGGCGCGAGCCCGTCCGATGGCCACGATCCTGGACGCCCTGCGAAGCCTCGGGGTCGGCATCGACGGCGACACCAGCCTGCCCTTCATCGTGCAGGCCACCGGCAGGGTCACAGGCGGCGAGATCTCGATCGACGCCTCGAGTTCGAGTCAGTTCGTCTCAGCACTGCTCCTGTCGGGGGCTCGCTTCGACCAGGGCGTCGCCATCCGACACACCGGCGCATCGGTGCCGAGCCAGCCGCATATCGACATGACCATCGACATGCTGGCCGAGCACGGAGTCGAGGTCGATGCCACCGAACCGAACACCTGGCGCATCGCCCCTCAGGTCATTCGAACCATCGACCGAACCATCGAGCCCGACCTCTCCAATGCGGCACCGTTTCTGGCCGCCGCGATCGTGACCAAGGGGTCGGTCACCGTGGCGGGCTGGCCGGCCCGCACGACTCAGCCTGGCGATTCGCTGCGCGATCTCCTGGCGCAGATGGGTGCGGTCATCTCGCTGGACGCAGGCGGACTCACCGTCGCGATGCATGACGATATTCGCGGCATCGACGTCGACCTCCACGACGTCGGTGAACTGACCCCCACGATCGCCGCGCTGGCCGCCCTTGCCACGACCCCGAGCCACCTCCACGGCATCGCCCACCTGCGCGGCCATGAGACCGACCGGCTCAAGGCCCTCGTGCACGAGATCAACCACCTCGGGGGCGATGCGGTCGAAACCCCAGATGGCCTGCGAATCAACCCGATGATGCTCCACTCCGGCCGCTTCGGCACCTACCACGATCACCGGATGGCCACGGCCGCCGCGATCATCGGCCTGCGCGTCCATGGCATCGCGGTCGAGAACATCGAGACCACGGCCAAGACCCTCCCCGGCTTTGCCGATCGGTGGTCGGCTCTCGTCGCGACCGGCACGCCTTCGTGAGTCGCCGCCACGATCGGATGGACGAGGACGATGTTCGCGTCCGACCCACGCGCGGCGGCTCTCGACCGCGTTCGAAGGATCGCCCGTCGCACGACCAGGCGGCACGCGGCACGGTCATCGCGGTCGATCGCGGCCGGTTCACCGTCGCCCTGGCCCCGACCGGGCCCGGCAGTGAGGGGCGCACGGTCTACGCGGTGAAGGCGCGTGAGCTCGGTCGCAAGGGCATCGTCGTCGGCGACGATGTCGATCTCGTCGGCGACCTCTCCGGCGATATCGACAATCAGGCCCGGCTCGTCCGGCGCCACGAGCGCACCTCGAACCTGCGCCGCACGGCCGACGACACCGACCCGGTAGAGCGCGTGATCGTGGCCAATGCCACCCAGCTCGCCATCGTCACCGCCACGACCAACCCCTCCCCATCCTTTGGACTGATCGACCGCGCCCTCGTCGCCGCGTACGACTCCGGCGTCCGTCCGATCCTCATCGTCACGAAGACCGACCTTGTGCCCCCCGACGAACTGCGCCGCATGTACTCGCCCCTCGACTTTCAGATGTTCGAGGTGAGCGATCGCACTCCCCCGACCGCCCTGCAGGACGCCCTCCGCGACGAGGTCACCGTTGTCATCGGCCACTCGGGGGTCGGCAAGTCGACCCTGGTGAACAATCTCGTGCCGGGCACCGGTCGATCCACGGGCATCGTCAACGTCGTGACCGGCAAGGGCCGCCACACGTCGACCAATGCCCGCGCCATCGCGCTGCCGGGCGGGGGCTGGATCGTCGACACCCCTGGGATCCGGTCATTTGGCCTTGCCCACGTCGACCTCGACCGGGTCATCGCGGCCTTCCCCGACCTCGCTGCCGGCACCGCCGACTGCCCACGGGCCTGCTCGCATGACGAGCCCGACTGCGCCCTGAACGAGTGGGCCGAGCATCAGGAACTCGGCGTCCGCGAACGCCTCGCCTCGATGCGTCGCCTCCTGACCGGCCGCACGGCCTCCTATGAGACCGGCGACTGACACCCAACTACATGATCTTGAGCCAGACCGCTTCTGCGCCTGAATGGCCGACCCGGATCGTCCAGTAGACGGCCAGGACCGACACGATCACGAGCAGCACGGCGCCCACCTTGAGCCACCACGGCCTGCTGCGATTACCCGGAATACCTCGGTCGAAGAGCCAGAAGACCGTGAGCCCGCCGGCGAGCAGCAGTGCGAACACGGGCATGAGATCACCGAGTTGGG
>WLND01000052.1 GCA_009726075.1 Actinomycetota bacterium | reverse complement strand
GCGGCCCGCTCGATGCCTGCGGGTAGACCGCACCAGGCCGCTGGCAACAGCGGTCGCAGATGGATGATCGCCGGTCGGCTTCGGCTGATCACAGAATCCGGCTTACAGGCCGGCTCGTCCCCAACCTTCATCCCGACCCGGGGTGATCCTGCGTCGCGCGCGAGGTGGCTGCGGTGGCAAGCAGGACCGCGAGGCTGATCGCCACGATGAGCATCGCGAAGGTCTGCTCATCGATTTCCCAGACAGACCAGAACACGACTCCGGCAATGGCGAACGCGAGCGAGCCGACCGCCACGATGACCAGAGCGGGTCCCGGCCGTCCGGACGTTGCGACGATCGCGGCAAAGCCGGCGTAGATGAGCGCCAGCGATCCGCCCAGAATCCCGGCGAGGACCGGGAGCGCTAGTTGATCCGACAGGGCTAGGCCGACTTCGGTGAGCGCGATCGCGGCCGTGCCGAGGCCGACCACCACGAGCGCGTGGCCGAGAAGGGTGACCACGAGGCGCGCGCTGGACGCGGCCAGGGGACGCGCGGAGACGTAGGTGAAGTACTGCCACCACACGATGGTGAGCAGGACCAGGACGAGCAAGACTCCGAGGATCCTCGGGTTGGCGCCCTTCGTGAACAGCACGGCCATCTCGAGAAACGTCTCCCCGAGCATGATGAGGACGAGGCCGCCCAGCCTCTCGACGAGGTGGTGGACGTCGATGCCCCCGGCCGCGCAGAGGCGGGGGATGTACCTGACGAAGATCGGGACGAAGCCAATGATTGCGCCGGTGACGAAGACCGCACCATTGAGCCAATCTGGCAGGACGACCGCGGAGAGCAGGAAGGCTGCTCCGATCGAGCAGGAGACGACCGGAAGCCGATCGACCTGCGTGGCGTCGGCGGCGGATCGGCGGATGAATTCCCACATCGCGGCCAGGATCAGCATTGCGACGCCCAGGGCGATGATCCCGACGTCGCCGTCGATGCGTTCGCTGCTCTCCATGGACGCGACGGCATAGACGAGGGCGATCATCTGCGCGATGACGAACAGCCGGCGCCAGGTGGTGTCGCCCGGGAGTCGGTTGAAGGTCAGGGTCGTGCTCAGCCACATGGCGAAAACGACGAGCGTCATTGCAGACAGCCACAGGAACTCGGGCCAGCTCAGGTGCTTCGCGAGCGACCCGTAGATGAGCAGCATTGAGGCCGCCAGGATCACGTCGTAGAAGAGCTCCATCCACGTGACGCGCTGCGTGGGGATGATGTCCGGCATGTCCGCTCCTTTGGCATCTGGCGTTCCCGGTGCTGGTGCTGGCGCCATGGCCAGAGTGTGCCCGATCGCCGGGTGCGCGTGCGGGGTAGCATGGCGAAAAGGGCCGTTGTTCGTGTGATCGGCCAGCCGTAGACCGGAGCGGATGCTTCTCCGGCTCGCTTTCGTAGAGATTGGATTCTCATGCTCAAGAGGACGTGTTCTGTTGCGGGTGCCGTTGTGCTCATGGCATTCGGTGCCGTGACGGTGCCGGCGAGTGCGACAGCAGCCCCGGCCGTGCCCAAGGTGAGCAACTGCGGCGAGATCTCGGCTAAGCCCTCCGGCATCGTGCTGTCGTGCGCCGATGCGAACACGGCGCTTGAGACCCTGAAGTGGAGCGCATGGGGCCAATCTGCGGCCAAGGCCACCGGGGTGTTCTCGGAGAACGACTGCCAGCCCACCTGCGCCGCCGGCATGTTCCACCGCTACAAGGCGGTCGTCACGCTTTCGGCCCCGAAGACCGTCAAGGGCACCAAGGTCTTTACCAAGGTCCGCGTGGTCTTCCCGGGGATCACCGATCAGACGAATCGCACCTATACCCTGAAGTGATCCACCGGCTCTGCATCGGGCGGCGCGAGGGTCAGCTCAGGGTCAGCTGAGCTGCTCCAGCGTCCGCCCCCTGGTCGGGCGCGAGCGCAGGAGCAGAACCGCGGCGATGAGCCCTGATCCGGCCATGGCGAGGAATGCGTTCTGCATCGTCATGCCGATGAGGACGATCGGAGCGGCAGCGGCGCCGAGGTGACCGATGCCGTCGGTGAATGCCATGCTCACCGGTCGCATCCGACTGCCGAAGTGCTCGGCGGTGTAGGTGTAGAAGGTCGGCACGACGAGTCCGATCGTGAAGGCGGCGACGAAGCCGAACGTCGCGACAGCGCCCTGCGTGCCGATGGTTCCGATCGCGGCGAGGGCGAGTGCCCAGGCGACGAGGGCGACGATCAGGAGCCACTTGCGCTCGAGGCGGTCGGAGAGCAGGTAGGACGCCACTGCGCCCACGACGAGCCCGATGTTCGCGATCGCGATGAACGCGAGTGAGCTGGCCAGCCCGAAGCCGTTCTGGGTCAGGATCGTCGGGGCGGCAACGAGCCAGCCGTAGTTGCCGAAGTAGTAGAAGATCCAGGCGATGGCGAACGCAGCCAGCAGGACCCACCGCCTGGTGTGCTGCGGGCTGTCTGCCGAGGGCTCTGCTGGAGCTGGCTCAGCCAGTGGCGGCAACTCGCCAATCTTGCCGCGGACCCGAGCCTCTGCCTGATCGATGAGGGCCGAAAGTTCCCGATCCTCACCGCGCTGGGCGAGCAGCCTGGGCGAGCTGGGCATGTGCCGGCGGGTGAGCACGAGGAGCACGGCGCCGAGCGCCCCGAAGACGAACAGGCCCCGCCAGCCCCAGGTGAATGCAGGCAGGACGATCGCAGCAAGGATCGGCACGATGGCGATGCCGACGTAGCCGCACACCGTGGTGAAGCCGGTGATCTTGCCGCGCATGCGCGCAGGGGAGATTTCGGAGACGTACGTGACGGCGACCGCGATGTCGGCACCGGTGCCGATGCCGGCGATGAATCGAGCGACGATGAGCCAGCCGAGGCCGGGTGCGCAGGCGCTGAGCAGCATGCCCACGCTGAAGACCCACAGTGCGGTCTGCAGGGTGAAGACCCGGCTCTTGCGAGTGGCGAGGTACGCGCCCGCGAACTCGCCGACGATCAGGCCGAGCAGGCTGGCGGTCACGGCCCACGCTGCAGCCGAGGCGGTCACGTCGAAGTCGGTGATGATGACCGGTAGTGCGGCACCGATCACGACGATGTCGAAGAATGCGAAGAAGAACGAGCCGCCGAGATTGACGAGCAGGCCTGTCGACCATGGCCAGCGGGGCAGCCGATCGAGACGCGCGAGGTCAGCGGTGATCGTGGTGGACATTGCGCGAACCTAGCAGCAGGTCGAGGGTCTGGTTTCGGAACTTCCCCGTGGGGTCGAACGTGGCGACCAACCCCGCAAAGTCGTCGAATCTCGGGTATCGGCTGGCGAGTGCCGCCGGGTCGGATTCATAGAGCTTGCCCCAGTGCGGGCGTCCGCCCGCCGGGCCGAGCAGCGCGTCGATCTCGGGCAGCAGCCCGAGTACCTCCGGCACCTTCTTCCAGGTGAAGTGGATGCCGACCGTGTCGCGGCCGTAGGCGCCGCTGAGCCACAGCTCGTCGGCGCACATGGTGCGTATCTCGGACACGTGGAGGAGCGGGTGAATGCGGGGGGCCAGGGCCTCGAGATCGCGGAGCAGGCCGGGGGCCCGCTCTCGAGGCACGAGGTACTCGGTCTGAAGTTCGTCGCCGGAGCTCGGGGTGAAGTCAAGCTTGAAGTGCGGAAGCGCCTCATGCCACGGCAGGAGCGCGCCCTGCTGCTCGGTGCAGTGCATGGCGTCGTGTTCGGGAAGGGGGTGGCGCTTCGCGGTGGCAAGGTGCCCGCCGAGCCAGGGTTCGCCTGCAAGCTGGGCATCGGTGAGTGGGGCATCACGGCCCTCGCGACGTTTCATCCAGATCTTGCCGGTGAGCTCAGGGGTCCAGCAGGTGAAGAAGCTGACGCTGTAGGCGCTCGAGAACACGTCATCGAACCCGGCGAGCAGCGATTCGTGATCCACGTCGTCGATGACGTACTGCCGGATGCCGAATGTCGGCTCAACGCGGAGCAGTACTCGCGTCGTCACTCCGAGGGCGCCGAGGGCGACGACGCACCCGGCAAAGGACGGGTCGTCGTGCGTGATGGTGAGGAGGTCGCCAGCGGCCGTGACCATCTCGAGGCCGGCTACGGATGCTGACAGGGTCGGATTGCGGTCGCCAGAGCCATGGGTGCCGGTGGCGATCGTGCCGGCCACCGATATGTGGCCGAGGGAGGCCATGTTGTGGACGGCCCAGCCCTGCGCGTCGAGCAGGCGGGCGGCCTCGCCGTAGCGCATGCCGGCCGGCACCCAGGCCAGGCCCTTCGCCGAGTCGATTTCGAGGCTGCCGGGCAGGTCAGCGACTGATACGTGCACTCCGGTTGTGTCGGCGAGTGCATTGAAGGAGTGGGCGGTGCCCAGGGCGCGAATGGTCGTAGATCCGGAGACGAGGGCCTGAAGCGCGGTGACGCTCGATGGCGACTCGAATCGCTCGGACGTGAACTCCACATGGCCAGACCAGTTGCGCACTGCCGTTTCCCCTCTTTTGTCGAGGCCGAGTCTACGGTTGGATCGTGGAATGCCGACTCACATCTTCGTCAATCTCCCGGTGGCCGACCTCCAGCGTTCGATCGCGTTCTTCGCTCAGGTCGGGTACACGTTCAATCAGCAGTTCACCGACGACAATGCCACCTGCATGATCATCGATGAGGGCATCTTCGCGATGCTCCTGGTCCGTCCGTACTTCGAGACGTTTACCCCCAAGCCTGTCGCCAACGCCCACGAGGTGACCGAGGTTCTTGTCGCCCTCTCGGCAGAGAGCAGGGCTGCGGTCGATGCCCTCGTGGATCGTGCCATCGCCGCAGGCGGCCGCGAGGCACGCGAGGCGCAGGACCACGGTTTCATGTACGGCCGTGCCTACGAGGACCTCGACGGTCACATCTGGGAGATCTTCTGGATGGATCAAGGCACCGTGCTCGAACCCGCAGACGAGATGACGCAGTAGCGGACCCTAACCCCTGACTGTCTGCGACGGGAGTTCGCCGAAGCGCTTGCGGTACAACTGCGCGAACCGACCGAGGTGATTGAAGCCCCATGCATAGGCGAGGTCTGCGATCGTCGACTGGTCGGGCGATGAAGCCTGCAGGGCATCGCGCACCCGCTGCAGGCGAAGATCGCGAAGGTACTCCGTCGGGCTCATGCCGATGTGCTGCTTGAAGCCGACCTGCAGCGACCTGATGCTCACACCGGCCGCAGCGGCCAGCTCGGTCACCGTCGGGGTGTGCTCCGGGGTCTGCTCGAACAGCGCGATCGCCTCGCGTATCGCACGCGGGGCCGCGGGCCTGAGATCGCGAAGGAGGTGATCGGAGTAGTTGTGGCGGTGGGTCATGAGCAGGCCGGTGAGGATGAGATCCTCGAGCTGGTCGCGAAGGAAGCCATGCATCGTCAGGCCCGAAGCGTCTGCGTCTGCGACCGCGATGTCGAGGAGCTGACGCCAGCTGCGGGCGCGCGACGTGGTGAGATCCATGCCCACGTCGAACCGCAGGGGCGCGATCAGCCCGTGGCCGAGCAGGAGTCGAAGTCGCTCCTCGGCGACGACCCTCGAGACGTGTACGAGCAGGTGGGGGGAATCGTCGAACCAGACCATTCGCAGGGGTTCGGTGGGAGTCGGCACTGACGCCTGCTCCGGGCTCGAGATCACCGTCGTGCGGCCGCAGGTCACCGATGATCCGCCTGCGAGCGGGATCTGGACGAGGAAGAACGAGGACAGCTCTCCCGGGTCGATCTCGACCTCTGCCCCGTAGTCGAGGTAGTTGATCGACAGGTGTCCGAGGTTCACCCTGTTGTGGACGGTCCGGACGACGCCGGTTCCTGAGGTCGTGACAAGGCGGTGGGGACAGAACACCCTGGCCACTGCGTCGCGCGCCTCATCGAGACTCGTCGTCCGAAAGAGGTTGTGCGCAGTGAGGAGTTCGGTCGGCGGGGTCACGAGTGCGACTGACACGCCACGCTCCCTCCCTCGACTAATGAATGCTCCGGTCTGGTCGCGGGCCTGTCAAGGGATCGTCTCCCTCCTGCGTGCATCTGGCGGATATCGGCTGCGCAATTCGGATACCCGTGCTTCAGGGGCGTGCCTAGGCTCGATCCGGCTTGACGACGGGCGCACTGGGCGACCCGGGAGAAAAGGTCGGAATGCGACCGTGAGGAGAACTCGTGCTGCTGTCGGGAAAGGTGGCAATCGTCACCGGTGGAGCAACGCTATTCGGGCAGGCCGTGGTGCAGACCCTCGTCGATGAAGGCGCGTCGGTTCTCGTGGCCGACATCAACGCCGAGGGCGGCCGCGCATGCATCGCCGGCCTCGGCGATCGCGGCATGTTCCTCGAGGCTGATATCGGCTCGGACGAGGACGTGGCGCGGGTCGTCAGCGAGACGCTTGGGCGATGGGGGACCATCGACGTCCTGGTCAATCTCGCCTGCTCGTACAACGATGCCGGCGCCGACAGCACCCGGGAGCAGTGGCTTTCGAGCCTCAACGTGAACCTGGTGAGCATGGCGATACTCGGTGCCGCGGTTCGACCGCACATGGCGGCGTCAGGCGGCGGCAGCATCGTCAATCTCTCGAGTATTTCCTCGAAGGTCGCGCAGACCGGTCGGTGGACCTATCCGGTGAGCAAGGCGGCGATCGTGCAGCTCACCCGGAACATGGCCATGGACTATGCGGCAGAGGGCATTCGAGTGAATTCGGTCTCGCCGGGCTGGACCTGGTCGGCCATCATGGACATGCTGAGCAAGGGCGACCGGGCGAAGACCGACTCGGTCGCGGCACCGTTCCATCTCACTGGCCGCGCCGGCGATCCGCAGGAAGTCGCGCAGGTCATTGCGTTCCTGGCAAGCGACCGTGCATCGGTCGTGACGGGCGCAGACTGGGCTGCCGATGGCGGCTATTCGGCCATGGGACCGGAGCGGGCGGTGCCGGCGATTCCTCTGCTCGAGGCCTGATCGCGCGGCGCACCGCACAAGGCCGCCGGCCGGCGCACTGCGCTCGGTCGGCGGCCCTTGCTCGCGATGCAGGTGTTCGGGTTGCCCGTCAGGCGGCGATCTTGTCCTTGTTGCGCTTGAGCACGGCGGTGGTGAGCTTGGCGTAGTTCTTGGGGTTGATCGGCAGGAGCCATTCGTTGAACCGAGTGAATCCGCCGACGCTCACGCGCAGGTCGTCGAGCAGCTCATCGACGTTGTGGATCGAGAAGGGGATGATGTTGGTCCCGCGGGCGTGCTTGCCCTCCGTGCGCTTCTCCATCCACGCCAGTCGCTTCGTAATGTGATCAATTTGCTCCTGCTCGCTCGGCAGGGTGAGATCCCCGAGGAGGTAGGCGGCGAGCCAGAGGGCCCCGATCTCGCAGTTGAGCTGGCTGAAGAACGAGGAGTTGTAGCCGTTGAAGGCCAGATTCGGCACCTCGACCGGAAGCAGCTGTCGATAGAGGGCAAAGTTGCCGCGATCGTCGGTGACGCGGTCGAGGATCGAGTCGTCCAGGAATGGCACCCGCTGATGGAAGCCGGTACCGCAGATGACGTAGTCGGCGGCGATGGTTTCGCCGGTCGACAGGGTCAGCTCGCCTGCGGCCATTCCGGTGATCTCGCACTCGCGCTTGACCGTCAGCTGGCCGCTCTTCACCTTGTCGAAGAATCCGTCTGAGGCAAGGCTGACCGTGCTTCGGGTGATGGTCTCGAGCGAGTTGTGCGGATTCAGGTTCACCCGGGGGTCATCAAGGCTGAACTGCCCGGTGACGACCGACTGAACGCTGCCGAGCATCGACTCGCGAACCTTGTTTCCGCCGGAGTGGAACCACTTCTCGAAGCCCTTGAGCTCGATGTAGGGGAACAGTGCCTCGCCCATGCGGGTCAGGAGGAGCATCTTGTAATTGAGAACATTCTTGAACTTCTTCGGGATCTTCCAGATGATCGTGCGGGCGATGACGGTCGTCGATGCGCTGATCCCGGCCGTGGCATTCGCCACATCGCAGGATGACTTGCCGAACCCGACGACCACGACGTTCTTGCCGCGCACGTCGTTCACGTCGTGGAAGTCGACCGTGTGCATGATCCTGCCGCCGGCCGCCAGGAAGGTGTCCTGGCCCGCGAAGGTCGGCACCGCGGGGTCGCTGAAAATGCCGTT
>WLND01000051.1 GCA_009726075.1 Actinomycetota bacterium | reverse complement strand
CGGAAGGCCGCAGGGTGCAGGTCGTGATCGCGTACACGATGGGCTGACAGGCTGAAAAGGCAAGTGTTCAGCAGACAGCCATCGGGACCCTGCACGTACTGGGTCCCGATAGCCGGCCGAAGCTCGAGCGCTAGCGCTAGCGCTAGCGCGTAAAGCCCGACACCACTCGCTGGAAGGACGTCAGGTGGCGGGTGGATCCGCTCCGAAGGTTCTGCAGCACGCGGGTGATGTCCGACGCCGGTTTCAGGCCGAGAGCCAGATCGAGGTCTGAGATATCGAGCTTCTCAACGGTGACCCCCACGCCGCCGGCCGCCCTGAGCGATACCTCGCCCTTGGCAACGAGGCTTTCGTAGAGGTTCTCCCACTTGTCGCTCGCGAAATCGCCTACCCCGAGCCCTGCATTCGGATCCGCGATCCCGCGCAGGCTCATCAGCTGCTGGAGCGCCGACTCATGCTGCGACTCGCTGCTGGCGATCCTGTCGAAAACACTCGTCGGGTAACGGTCGCCGAGTGTTGTGTAGACATCGTGCGCCAGCTTCTCCTCGCTGGCCATGCCCTGAAGCATGGTCGTTGTCTCGTTGCTGGTTGCTGCGCTGGCGCCTGAAGCCGCGCCGATCGCCAGTGGGAGCGCGACGGCTGCTGAGCTGACTGCGACGATGATTCGCAACGTGTTTCGCTTGGTGCTCTTCATGGTGTCCTCCTTATTGGGTACATCTTCTGTTGTCCTCTGCGTTCATCACGAAGTCGTACGTCGACCGTCAGGGTCAGGTAAGGGCTGGCATTTCGCGCCGCAACCCTGCTATGGACGGGACCTTGGTCCCCCTTCCTGCCCGTACGTGAACACATACCCCCATGGGTATACTCTTGGAGGATGCAGCGGAGGGCTGCCAGACGAAATGGATACCTGATGTGCCGTCAAGCAACCTGCAAGGCCTGCAAGAAGACGACCTGGGCCGGCTGCGGCCAGCATGTTCAGCAGGTCATGAAGGGCGTGCCCAAGAACGCGCGCTGCACCTGCACCGCGGCCGAGAAAGCCGCTGCAGCCAAGAGCGGATCGTTCTTCTCCCGCCTGTTCGGCTGAGGCCCCGCCAGCGAGGATCAGTGATGGCCCCTGGTGACCATCACGATCATCTTGGTGTTGAGCACGGCAAACCTCCAGAACTGCACGAGCAGGTTGCGGCGCGCACGTACCTCGTTGTCGGTCGGCAGCCGGGCATCCGAAAATGTCCTGATATTGCTCATGATGCTCCGATTCCCTACTCCGGGATGAGGTGCCAAAGCGGACGCGCCTTGGCCTTGTAGATGAACAGGTAGTGGAGCATGACCTTCATCCAATGGGCGCTCAGGCCGATCTCCCCATAGGTCTGCTTGGTATCGCGGCCCGCCTCGCCGTACTTCGCCTTGTCGGGGATGATCGGGAAGACGGTCATTGCCGCTGCCTGGCCCGTGCGCCAACCCTTGCCCGCCGAGGCGATGCACGCGGCTCCCATGTCGGCCATCGATGCCGTATGGACCCTGGCTGACGACCCGTGCTTGATGCGACCCGCGATCGTCTGGGCAACCGCCCGGCCGATAACACCCGAGGGCATGCCAGTGCGCGGGGGCGCGGGGGCGATGACCGTGCCGTTCGGGCTCGTGCGGGGCCGCGACATCTGATGGGGTGGGGCAAAGGCGATGCCGGCCGCCCAGACATTGTCGTATTGGACCGATTGGTAGGTCCTCGGCCAGTCGCTCGCCTTCCACTCCTCGTAGGGCTTGGCCTCGTAATCGGCATCGACCTTCATGAACCCGCTCGGCGCAAACACTTGCGCGGTGATGTCGAGCCCATCGCGATCGAAGGCCGTGAGGTCAGCACCGCGAAATGGCGGGAGCAGCATCGCGAAGTCGAAGGGCTGCTCGCCCTTGGACCCGTCGACCTGCTCGTAGTGCACGACCCCGGGCTCGACGCTCTCCACATGCGCCGACATGATCGCCGTGACCCCGCGCTCGCGGAACAGCGACGACGTGAAGTCCTCGCTCGTCGTGATGCCGCCCTTGTAGCCGAAGTTCATGCCGTCCATCCCGAAGTCGCCGAGGTGCTCCTCGTTCGTGATGTAGATGACGTCGGCCTTGTCTCGGACGCCCTCCTTGACGAGCTCGTGCTCGATATTGAAGGTGTATTCGAATGCTGCGCCCTGGCAGGTGCAGGTGCCGTGCCCCATGCCGATGAGCAGGGTCTGGTGCTCCCCGGCCTTCAGCTTCTGCACGACCGCATCGAAGCCCTTGGCCGCCTCGGTTGCGTGGCCCGCGGTGCAGACCGACCACGTGTATCCGTTCGGGCCAAGGCCCGGGGTCGCGCCGAAGTTGAGCTTCGGTCCGGTTGCGTTGATGAGGTAGTCGTATGCGAGTTCGGCGACCTCGCCCTGGCGGGCAGGGTCGGTGTAGCGGACGCTCACATAGGGCTGCTCGCTCGTGGCCCCACCCGCGCCATGCAGTTCGGTCGCGAAAGCCTGATGGAACTCGATGCCCGTTCGCCGGTACACGGGCGCCAGGGGAAACGTCACCTGCTTCACGCTCATCTGCCCAACTCCGACCCAGATATTGGACGGAATCCAGTTCCACTGCGAGTTCGGCGACACCACGACCACCTCGTGCTCACGGCCGAGCATGCGTCGCAGGTGGAGCGCGGCGGTGTGGCCGGCGATGCCGGCTCCCATGATCACGGTGCGAGCCATATATACCCCAGGTGGTATCGAGTTACCCCTTCAGGCTAGGCCTTTCCGACGCCCGTTGCGCACTGAGAAGCCACGATCCGACGCCATGGCCGACCAGCCGTGGGGCATCGCACCGGCCGCACCGGGTCGCATCACACCCCCCACCGCGCGCTACTGTCCGAAAATGCAGTCAATGCGCACGCGCCTCCTCGTCCTGGCTTTCGGGATCGCCCTCTCCGCGGGAGTCCTCGGTGCGCCCGCCTCGGCAGCGACCTTCGCGACTCCACAGCCGCCGAGCGCAGTGACGTCCTCGCTCGTTCAGGGCGGCGTTCAGGTCACCTGGGCACCGAGCCCCGACGCGAACCCCCCGATCACCAACTACGTCGTGCACGCCGGGCCCGACTCGTGCCCGATCACGGTCGCGGCCAACGCCACGTCGGCCGTCATGCCCATCATCAAGGGGCCGCTGTCGATTACCCCGGTGGTGCAGGCCGTCAATGCCTACGGCTACTCGACGAATGCCGCCGGCAATGCCGTGACCGTGCCGAACAAGGCGACCCCTGGCTTTCGCAATGTCCAGTTCCTCGAATTCAGCGACTTCCACGGCGCGATCGAGTCATCGACGAGCAATATCGGCGCAGCGGCGCTCACCACGGCTTTCGCAGCCGATCGCAAGACCGTCAAGAGCACCTTCACCATGTCGGTCGGCGACAACATCGGCGGCGCCCCGGTTATCTCGAGTGCGTTCGGGGAGCTCCCCACCATCGAGGCCCTCAACCTCATGAGGCTCGACGTGTCGACCTTCGGCAACCATGAGCACGATCGGCCGATTGCGCACCTGCGCCAATCGATCGATGCGTCACGCTTCGATTGGGTCGCCACCAACTACAGCACCCTGGTTCCGCTGAAGGGCAAGGCAAACGCTCCGACCGAATTCGTGATCGAGGACCGGGGCGGCGTGAAGGTCGGGTTCGTCGGGATCAATACTCCGGACGTTGCACAGCTCGTCTTCGCCAGCAACCTGAGCTACGGAGCCGGTCTGTCACGAGACATCATCGTCTCGCCCGACCTGGCGCGCGTGCGGCAGCGCGTGGTCGATGCCCGCGCTGCCGGGGCCCAACTGGTGGTCGCGCTCGTGCACGAGGGCTGGGACGCCAACGTGAATGGCGCAGCCACCGGGAACCTCATCGACCTCGCTGGCACCCTCACCGGAGCCGATGCCGTCTTCGGCGGTCACAGCCACCAGCAGTACGCCTCCCTGATCGGCAGCCGGCCGGTGGTCCAGGTGTCGAACTCCGGTCAGATGTACTCGCGAACCGTCATCTGCCTCGACACGAATTCAGGCAAGCCGATCGGGTCCAGCGTCGAGTTCGTGACGAAAGCTCAGCTCGCGGGCACGGCAGACGATCCCGCGACGGCCGCCCTCGTGGCCAAGTACCGAGCAGCGCTCGGCGCCAAGCTCGATGCCGTCGTCGGCACGGTGTCGGACGTCTTCCCGCGTGGAGGCACGCCCGCCGTCGAACGCTCGGGCGAGACACCCTTTGGCGACCTCGCGGCCGATGCGGTTCGATCGAAGTACGGCACCGACTTCGTGATCCTCAACGGCGGCGGCATCCGCGATCTGCTGCCCGGCAGTGGCTACCGCCCCCAGAATCCGGCCCTCAGGCGTCCGCAGCCCGGATCGAGCGGCCCCTACGACGTCACCCTCGGCGACGTCATCTCAGTGCTTCCCTTCGGCAACACGGCCGCGACGACAACCCTGACCGGGGCCACGCTGTGGCAGGCCCTGGAGAACGGCGTCTCCGGCTGGCCGACCGCTGGTCGGTTCCCGCAGATCTCGGGCTTTCGCTTCGCATTCGATCCGACGCTGCCCGTTGGCGCTCGCGTCACGTCGGTCACCCGGACGGACGGCACCCCGATTGCACGCGACAACACCGTGTACACCGTCACCACCATCGACTACATGGTCTACGGCGGCGACGGCTACTCCGGTGTCTTCTCCCCCGCCACCGCCGTGATGCGCGATCCCTACATCGAGGCGATCATCGACGTGCTGGGGCGCGATCTCGCCAACGGCACGGTCACCGCAGTGCCCGTTGCCGACGGCCGCATCACCTCACCCGGCCGGACGTAGCCGATGGCGTTCGAACCAGCCAGCAGGATCAGCGCGCGAGGTCTCTCCTTTTTCCCGTGGAACCGCGAGGCCCGCGTCACCGAATCGGCGTCTGCCACGGCGTTCTGGGTGCTCATCGCCTTGGGCCCGGCAGGGTTGGTGGCCATCAACCTCCTGGGCCTGATCGTTGACCAGAGCGTGATCGCCGACCACCTCATCGCCATCGCCGACTCTGCCCCCGGGTCGTTCGGCGACCTCCTCATGACCCAGTTCACGGTGATCGCAAGTCCGTCGCCCGGAAGCATCCTCCTCGACGCCCTCCTCGTCGTGACGTCCCTCTGGACAATCTCGACGGCGGTGTCGATGCTCATGAATGGACTGCGCCGCGCCTACGGCCTGCCCAACGCGCACTTCCTGCTCTTGCGCGCACTGGCGTCCCTCGCGGGCCTCGTGTCGATCATCGTCCTTGGCCTGCTGTCCTTCGCCATCGACACGAGATCGACCGCCCAGCTTGTCGTCGGCCTGACCTCCGCGATGATCCTGTCCTTCATGCTCCTCGTGAGCCTCCACAAGCTCGCAGTCGGCCGCGCCTTCCCCGCCCGGAGCCTCTGGCCCGGGGCAGCATTCTCGACGATCGCCCTGCTGCTCATTCAGCTGCTCTGGGAGCGCGCCGCATCGCTGTCGCCAAACACGGCAATGGCCTACGGCGCGATCACCGACCTCGTCACCTCGATGATTGCCGTGTGGCTTGCGGCATTCGCAACCCTGCTCGGCGTCTTCGTCAATCGATGGCTGCTGGCACGGCAGCGGTCAATGCGCGATTGAACTCCCGACACGGTTCGTGCCATGAACGCCGTTGGCATGCAATCGTCACTCCGGAGTGAAATGCTGATCCCCTTCACCCCTTGACCACAGGAGTCGACCATGCCCTATCTCTTCGAACTCCTCGGCCTCGAGGCCGACTCGCCTATGACGGGCGTCTGGGCCGCGCAGCACACTGACGTTGGCGACGGGCAACTTCTTGCCTACGGCCATCTCCTGTCGCTCGACGCCGATCACGATGGAGCCGAGCAGAGCGAGCTCCTGGCCGCCCACCTGACATTTCATGTCGGGGGCTTTCGCGGAGTCGGGCCGGACGGCAGGCCCTGGGTCTACCTCGCTCAGGTCGCTCCTGCCAGCGAGGCAGACTGGGTCGAGTCCGTCGATCCGTACTCCCCGATGGTCGACGCAATGGACCGGGCCCTGCGCTACAACCTCGGCGCCGAGCTGATCAGCAGCGGTGGCTGGTCGCATGCCGACCTCGTCGACGTCTATGGGGCGCGCGGCATCGACCCCGAGCGAGTCGCTGGCTGGACCGTGCGCGAGCTGATGGTCGGCCTCATCGCCGAATGCTGCGATGTCTCGCTCGCCGAACTCGTTGCCGCTCAGGAACGCGTTCGGCGCCTGCCGGACGAGGAGCGCGCCCAGACACCCGACGTGTTCGCCGACGCCGTTGCGCGCTGGTCTCGCTTGGCCGCGTCACCAACCGAGCGCGACGCCACGGCCCTCGACGCCACGGCCGACACAGAGGTCGTCGCCGCCGTGTCGTGGGCGCTCGGTGACCCGGAGGTCGAGGCGCCGCTCGTCATCGACTCGGGGGTCGACCTCGAAGCGGCAGACGTTGTCGATGTCACTCCGGAGCCGGATCTCGAGGAGGCTGCCGCAGCGCCCGACCCGATGCCTGTCGCGCCCGAGACCGCCTCGCCGGATCTCACCTCGCCTGAGCCCATCTTCTCGAACCCGATCGCGCCAGCGCCGATCTCCCCAGAGCCTGTCTCCCCGGAGCCGATCACTCCAGAGCCGACCTCGCCGGAACCGATCAGCAGCGACGTCCCGGTCGTCATCGAGGCCGCGGACGTGAAGCTTCGCTCGCACTGGCCGAAGAAGGAGATCAAGGATCTCAAGGCCAAGAAGCTGCGGCGCATGGCGATCAAGGGCAATTGGGACGACGCCGAGATCGATGACCTGAGCCGCAAGGGTCTGATCAAACTCCTGGCGACGCCCAAGGAGCGGAAGGGCAAGAAGCGCAAGGACAAGAAGGGTTCCCGCAAGTAGTGCCGGCTGACTCACTGCAATGCCCCTCGATCTCGATGATCGGGGGGCATCGCTTCTTGGGCCCGGCGAACCGGACCCTCGTCAGCCGACCCGGTAGGCGATCGAGATCTCCGCGCATCTCCCGAGCGCTCCTGCGTCTGCCGACCGTCCCTCCCCCATCACGATGTACGAACCGGCTACGCCCAATGCCCGCAGGTAGGCGGCGACCGCCCTCGCCCGCCTCCCGGAGAGCACCTCGTCGTTGCCCGTGGCGTTGGTGCCCTGCACGTACCCGCGCACCTCTGTGCGCACTGCCGCCCCTCGGGCAGCGCGGGCAGTCGATCGCAGGGCCGTTTTCGCGTCCGGTGTCAGCACGGCCGACCTCGGCGCGAAGAACACTTCCTGGTCCGTCCAATCTGTCGATGCCGAGCCCGGCACCTCGACGGCAACGCCGATGGAGACAGACTGGACAATTCCATCGGCCGTGAATCCGTCCATCTGGAGCGTCCCCACGCCGACCGGAATATTCGGGGGCATCGACAACCTCGCGTCGAAGGCCCCCTTGGCGTCGGTCACGACCTCGCCGACGATGACATCGGGAAGGACGTAAACCTTGATGCCCGACAGAGGTCGGAATCCAGAACCGGAGATCACCACGACTGGATGCACTTCATTGAGCGTTCCGCTGCGGGCCTGCACCGAGCCAGTCGCCGCCACCGGCTCCTGAGGCGAGGCGACGATGAGCACCTGGCCCGGGGTGAATCCCAATGGCTCGTCCAATGAGCCTCTCCCGAGGATGCGCATGGCAAACCCCTCACCGGAAACGACGAGGCGCGCTGGGCCGTTCGTGTCCCGCAATGCGATCGTCAACGCTGCAGGGACCCCTCCCGAGAGGAGGACGGACGCCCCCGCCGCCAGGCCGCCGGGCGGAATGTGGCCGCTCTCCGCGTTGGTGATCGGACCTAGGGCCTGCGGGGTCGGCTTGGCAGTCGGCGTGGGCGTCGGCGTCGCTGACGGAGTCGGGGTTGGCTCAGCAGAGGGGCCTGGCGCAGGCGCCGGTGGAGCCGGAGGTGTGACAGCCCCCGGAGTGACCGAACCCCTAGGGGATGCCTCCGTCCCTACACCTATTGCGTTGATGGCCGCCACTCGTAGCAGGTACGGGACGCCGTCCGTCAGGCCCGTCACCGCGACGGACATCGCGAGCGAAGGAGCGCGCTCGAACACGACCCAACTTCCGCCTACGCCGGCC
The DNA here is from genome assembly GCA_009726075.1 of Actinomycetota bacterium. Taxonomy (GTDB): domain Bacteria; phylum Actinomycetota; class Actinomycetes; order S36-B12; family S36-B12; genus WLND01. Next base: position 15 of record WLND01000051.1, on the reverse strand, counting down.
GCGTACGAGACTCGG
>WLND01000050.1 GCA_009726075.1 Actinomycetota bacterium | reverse complement strand
TGCTCGGGCTCCCGCGGTGAGCGTCGACGGCCGAATCGTTCTCGTATCGCTCGAAGACGCTGAAGGTGCCGGGCGCATCGCGGTGCTCATTGATGGCGAACAGCGTGGTTCCAGACTCTGCTGCACTGGCGGCTTGAAGCTGCTGAAGTGCGGCAAGGGTCTCGTCGCGTCGGCCAGCGGGCGACACGAGGGTGGCCAGGACTCCGGTGGGGGCCATGCGGCTCCTTTGCTTGGGATGGACGAGGTGAGTGAGTTACTCACCAACGGGTGCGGTAAGTAAGGCCCTAGATGTACCGGACGACGTCAGAGCCATCCCAGCCCACGTGCAGTTCGGCGACCTTGTCGTACAGCCGGCGAAGGTGCTCAGTTCCGACGTAGAGCTCGATGAGGCCGCCGATGGTCTCCCGGGCATCGAGGAAGTGCACGCGCATGCCTGACGACGAGGTGAGCTCCATGGTCAGCGGGAAGCCCTGGGCCTGTAGTTCATTGCTGGTGGCATCGAGGTCGTCGACGAAGTAGGCGTAGTGGTTCACCTGATTTGGTGCCGAATGCCGGAAAACGGCGTTCATGGATGCTGGTTCGCACGCATGGAGCTCGACCAACTCGAGCATGACGGGCCCCCATTGGCCGAAGGCCGCACTGTGGTCATACACGGCGGGCTCCCCGTCGTGAGTGCACTGGATGTCCATATGCCTACGGACGAGAAAGGGACCCGCGCCGACCTTCTCCGCCCATTCGTGGCAGGCGGCCTCGAGGTCGGGCACCGTGAACGCGATTTGCACGAGTTCCTTCGGCAGGGCGGGCATTCGGGGGTTCATGGGGTTGGTCACGTCACTCCTTCTCGGCGGCAAAAGTTACTGTACCCCGCGACAAGTTGTGTAGTCTGAGCCTCACGGATGAACGTCCGGCGGCGCTGCCGCGACTCGATGAGGAGTAGCAATGGCCAAGGTGTACAACCACCCCATCACGGGTCTGGTCTACTCGGTGAACGAGGTGGGCCTCGTCGATGTTCGTGATCCGAATACTGGCGCCTTCGGAGTGTTCGACGACCATGGTGTGTGGTTCGAGGGCGAGATCCGCGACGTTGATTTTCAGATCCTCGGATGGGTCGGTCGCACCCCCGAGGCCCGAGCGCTCCGCGAAGCCAACTCGTGAAGTCCACGACGGCCGTGCTCCTCGCGCGCAGGCCACAGCACACGTTCGTCGCCGAAGACCTGGCCCTGGGCGAGATCGAACTGCCCGAGCTGACCGCTGGCCATGCACTGGTGCGCAACCAGTACATGAGCCTCGATCCGTCGACCCGCGGGCGCATGGACCCGGGCGAGAAGCAGTACACCACCAACTTCGCCATTGGCGGACCGCTCGACGGGTCGGCCATCGGTGTCGTCGTTGAGTCGGCATCCGACCTGCTGCCGGTGGGTGCGACAGTGCGTCACCGCATGGGCTGGCGCGAGTACGCCGTCGTTGACGATGTCGCCGCAACCGTCTGCGATGTCTCGGTTGCCTCGGCGACCCACTGGCTCAGTTCCCTAGGCCAGACCGGGTTTACTGCGTACGCCGGCCTGTTTCCCGTCGGCAAGCTGCAGGCGGGCGAGGTCGTCCTGGTCTCCGGCGCCGGCGGCGCTGTCGGATCGATGGCGGGGCAGTTCGCACGACTCTCAGGCGCGGGCCAGGTGATCGGCAGTGCGGGTGGCGCCGACAAGTGCCGGTGGCTGCTCGACGACTGCGGATTCAACGCCGTCATCAATTACCGCGAATCTGATTTCGCAGCAGAACTGCCTCTGGCCGCGCCGGACGGCGTCGATTTGTTCTTCGACAACGTCGGCGGCTGGCAAATGGCCGCGGCCTTCCAGAACATGAAGATCCACGGCCGGGTGTCGATGTGCGGCGCGATCTCGAACTTCGGAACCGTCGCGCAGCCCTCGACCGCAGTGATGATCGAGATGATCCTTCGCCGCATCACCGTGCAGGGCTTCATCGTCCGCGACTACGAGGCCCTTCGGCCGGAGTTCGAGGCGACGGTCGGCGGGTGGCTTGCCAGTGGTGAGCTCGTTGACCGCTCGACCGTGTTCGAAGGCATCGCCAACGCCGCATCCGGGCTCGCGGGCCTGCTCTCCGGGGCCAACGCAGGCAAGGCGCTCGTCCGGCTTTCCGACTAGCCCGAAGCCGTGAGCAACGCCGAACTCCGATGCATGTGAACTATCGACATACGGAATCCCCCCGCGAGAGAATGGACCGGCCGTGAGTATGGCGCTTGTTGACGCGAGCCTGTTCGCATCGACTGATCCCGTGGCCCTGCAGGGTTCATCGTGCTCTGCCTGCGGTACGCAGGTGTTTCCGGCCCAGGGCTCCTGCCCGACCTGCACCTCGGTGAGCGTCAGCCCGGTGGCCCTGCCAACCGAGGGCACCGTCTGGTCGTGGACAACCCAGCATTTCGCTCCGAAGGCACCGTTTCGCACCGACGGATTCGTCCCCTTCAGCATTGGCTATGTCGATCTGGGGCCGGTCATCGTCGAGGGCTGGCTGCTGAACAAGACCGACTGGCACATCGGTGAGCGGGTCCGCCTCGAACTGGCGAAGGCCTGGACCGAGGACGACGGCACCGTTGTGCACACCTACGGATTCGCGGCCACCTCGTGAGCGCGGCGAAGTCGCACGACGAGGTCTACATCGTCGGCGGAGGCATGACCGCATTCGGTCGCTTTGACGGTGAGGATCAAGCGCTCGCCGAGGAGGCGATGCGCGGGGCGCTCGCCGACGCCGGGCTGTCCTGGAACGACGTCGATATCGCCGTGGGCGGCACCAACGGCGAAACCAAGCCCGACAACATGGTTGGGCGCATGGGACTGAGCGGCATCCCATTCACCACGGTGAAGAACGGCTGCGCAACCGGGGGCGTGGCGCTCATGACCGCGCGCAACGGCCTGATCGCGGAACAGAGCGACATCGCCTGCGTCGTTGGGTACGACAACCACTCGCGGGGTGCGTTCGCGGCATCGCCCTCCCGCTACGGCATCGGCGAATGGTACGGCGCGACCGGCATGATGGTCACGACGTCGTACTTCGCCTTGAAGATCCGGCGCTATCTGCACGAGCACGGTATCGATGAGCGCACCTTGGGCTACGCATCGCAGAAGGCCTTCGACTACGGTTCCTCGCATCCGCTGGCGTGGCGCCGAAAGCCCGTGTCGGTCGATGAGGCGCTCGAGTCCGACATGATCAACGATCCGCTGACACGGTTCATGTTCTGCTCGCCCGATGCCGGTGCAGTCTCCTTGATCCTCGCCCGCGGGCCACGTGCCTTCGACCTCTGCGAGAACCCGGTTCGCCTGGCGGCCGCAGTGCTTCGCGGTCGACGCCCCGGCTCATTTGAGGTGTTCTCCCCGTGGCTCTCGCCCGGCGAGCGCACCGGCCCCTCGATCGATGCGGCCAAGGCTGCCTTCGCGATCGCCGGCATTGCTGCCGCCGATGTCGATGTCGCGCAGCTCCAGGACACCGACAGCGGCGCCGAGATCATCCACCTCGGAGAGACGGGCCTGTGCGTTGATGGAGAGCAGGGCGCGGGCTATGTGAACGGCGACTACGTGATCGACGGGAGGCTCCCGGTGAACACGGACGGGGGCTGCTTGGCGAATGGCGAACCCGTCGGGGCGTCCGGCCTTCGACAGGTCCATGAGGTCATGCGCCAGCTTCAGGGCCGAGCGCAGGGGCAGCAGGTCCCGAATAATCCCCGTATCGGTTTCACCCATGTCTACGGAGCGCCAGGCATCAGTGCCTGCACAGTGCTCGTCAAGGAAGGCAAAGGCGCATGAGCGACCTCGATCCCGCACAGTTGGAGGCTTTCCGCGCCGAGGTGCGCGCCTGGCTGGGCACGGTGGCCAAGCCGCGAACCGAGGAGGTTCGTGTCTGGGGCGAGGGCGATCCCGAACTTCAGATCTTCATCGCCAAGAGCCATGACGACGAGCGCGCCCACCTCGATCGCGTGCGCGACTACCGCAAGGCGCGATTCGACGCCGGGTTCGGGGCCCTGACACTGCCGACCGAATTCGGCGGCCGGGGCCTGCCGAGCGTCTACGCCGTCGCATTCGCGGACGAGGAGCGCGAGTTCGACGTGCCTCCGTCATCGGAGATCATCAGCGTCACGACGGGCCTCGTTGGTGCCGCGGTGAGTGTGTTCGGCACTCCGGCCCAGCGCGAGGGGCTCGCACGCGACTTCCTTCGCACTGACGCCCTGTGCTGCCAGCTCTTCAGCGAGCCGGGTGCCGGTTCGGATCTCGCGGGCCTGTCGACAAAGGCTGTTCGCGAGGGCGACGAGTGGATCGTCAACGGCCAGAAGACGTGGACCTCCAACGCCCAATTCTCCGAATACGGCTTCATGCTGGCTCGGACTGATCCCGATCTCGTGAAGCAGGGTGGGATCACGGCCTTCCTGGTGCGCATGGATTCACCCGGAATCCAGATCCGTCCGATTCGTCAGATGAGCGGTCCGTCATCGTTCAACGAGGTCTTCTTCGACGGCGTGCGAATCCCGGATTCGATGCGCATCGGCGAGGTGAATCAGGGCTGGAAGGTCGCGACGGCCACCCTCGGCTTCGAACGGTCCTCGTCAGGCTCGGGCCACCGGCGAAAGGGCGGGACCACCGCAGACCTCGTCTCGTTGGCCCAGGCACTCGGGCTCAGTGATGACCCGATCGTGCGGCAAGAGATCGCCGATGTATACGTGCGCACGCAGTTGCACGCAGCGGTCGTGGCCAAGGTCGCCCGCGCGAACGCGGCCGGCGATAAGCCGGGCCCGGCGGGGTCACTGGGCAAGCTCATTGCGTCCGACAATCTCGTCCGCATCGGAAATGCTGCGGCCGACATGCTCGGTTCGGCGCTGGTCGCTGACACGGGGGAGTGGGGTCAGTTCGCGTGGTCCGAGCATGTGCTGGGCGCCCCGGGCTATCGCCTCGCGGGCGGAACCGACGAGATTCAGCGGAATATCATTGCCGAGCGGGTGCTCGGACTGCCGGCTGAGCACCGAGCCGACAAGGCCCCCTTCTCGCAGCTGAGCAAGAGCTAGCCGGGCGGATTCTTGGGGGCGCACCCCCCCCCGGAGGATCGGCCGCTACCAGTCGAGCAGGGTGGCGATGCGCTCTCGATGGAATGCGGCATCGCCCAGGAACGCGGCATCGAATCGTGCCCGGCGAAAGTACAGGTGCGCATCGTGCTCCCAGGTGAAGCCCACGCCGCCGTGCAGCTGGATGGCTTCTGCCGAGAGTGCGTTGAACGCATCCGAGCCCCATGCCTTGCAGACGGCGGCGTCGGCTGCCAGGTTGCCGGAATGGTCCCAGGTCGTTCGCTCAAGCCCGGCACGGGCCATTTCGACCTGGATGAGGGCATCGGCCATCCGGTGCTTGATCGCCTGGAAGCTGCCGATCTCGCGATTGAACTGGCGGCGGAGCTTGATGTATTCGAGGGTCATGTCGAAGCAGTGCTGAGCGCCACCGAGCTGCTCGGCGGCAACCGCGAGCAACGCGATGTCGAGGCCCCGTTCGACTGCGGCGAGGCCCGAGCCACCCTCGGTGAGGCGCACCGCGACGGCACTGTCGAAGGTGACGGTCGCCAAGGGGCGGCTGAAGTCGAGTGACGTGAGTGCGGCAGCGCTGGCGTCGGGGGCTTCGACGGCGAACAGGTCGATACCGGTCGAGGTGCGGGCGGCGACCACGTAGAAGGCAGCCGATGCGCCGTAGGAAACGAAGCGAACGACGCCGGAGACGTGGGTGCCGTCGCTCGTGCACGCGACGCCTGCCTCAGTGAAGCGACCGCGACTATCGGTGATCGCCGGAGCGGCAATCTCCCCGGCTGCGATCCGCTCGAGATACGGGAGGGCGGCAGAGCCTGAGGCGTTGAGAATCTGGCCGGAGGCGACCGTGCTCGTCAGGAACGGCACCGGAGCGAGGGTGGCACCGAGGGCCTCGGTGACGGCCAGGATCTCAGCGAGCCCGCCGAGGCCGCCGACCGCCTCGGGCAAGCCAACGCCGGCCAACCCGATGTCATCGGAGAGCAGGGCCCACAGCGATCGGTCCAGCCCGGGATCCTCGCGTTGGCTCTCGAGTTCGCGCACGCGCTCCGGATACCCCGATTCGGTGGCCGCTGCTCGAACGGTGAGGCTCAGTTCAGTGAGCTCCTCGCGATCGAGGCTGGCGAGGGCGAGTTCGCTCGTCATGGTCACCTGGCTTTCGGTCGTGGCTTGCGGTCGTGGCTTGTTGTCGGAGCTGTCGGTGAGTGCGTCAGGGGCTTTCCGTAGTCTGGCGACAGTAAGTCTAGTCCGGTCGGACCACATGGGTGCAGGGCTGCGCCCTCTCGAATCTCAAGCATTGAGGATGTTTCTCATTGGCCCTGTCCGGACGAACTGCCCGCGTTTCCTAGGACGTGCATGTATCGTGTGGCTACTTCGCCGCGTGTGCGCGGCCCACGACCGGAAGGCACCACAATGCGCAAGCCCCTCGCCGCACTCGCCATGCTGGCCTCGGCGTCCTTGATTCTCGCGGCCTGCGCGATGCCGGCCGATGACCCGAACTTTACGTCGAACACCGGGGTTGGCGGGGATCCCGCGGCCAATGCGGCTGCGCAGGAGGCGGGCAGCGCCGCGCTTGAGGGCGGGCTGGCGGCGCCGACAAGCATCGGCATCGATGTGCCGCTCGCGGCGGCCCCGAAGCCGGGCGCGCTCATCATCAGTTTCACCGACGGTTCCGACTTCGAGGCGGTCATGCAGACCGCAATGGCTGCCGGGGCAGAGAAGCTCGGGTGGACGGTTGAGTCGGTGACCGTGAATCCGGCGGATCCGACTGCTGTCGCGACTGCCTTCGACGAAGCCGTGGCCAAGAAGCCAGCGGGGATCCACCTGCGCGGCGAGTTCTACGACTCGGTCGCCGTGGGGCTCCCGGCCGCAGAGGCCGCCGGCATCCCCGTGGTCTGCACCGGCTGCGCGGGCGAACCCTCGGGCGGCATCACTGACACGAGCATTGACGGCACGGCGCAGAACAACGCGTGGGGCGACAGCCTGGCTGCCTACGTCGTGTCGTCGCAGTACGAGGGGGAGGGGGCCGGTGTCCTGATCTTCACGGCGCCCGGGTCCGCAGTGAATGACTTCAATAACGAGTTCGACACCGCGCTGCTTGCAGAGTGCCGCGAATGCTCGACGACACAGTCGATGCTCGACCCTGCCGCCATCGACCTGGCCGATCCGGCTGCGGTGACGGGCTTCGTGGCAAGTGAGATGTCGACCAGCATGGGCGCCTGGGCCCTGCTGGACTCTGGGGCGTACTCAAGTGGTGTCGCCGAAGCCCTCGCCACCGACCCGACCCTGCTTTCCCCGGTCGTCGTCACCGGGCTTGGGGCGTCTGCTGCAGACATCGCCGCCCTTGCAGCGCTGGCCAGCGACGCGGCTCCTGCGGCATCGAGTGATCCTGCCGCGGCGGGTGCGCGTACCCCTGAGCAGGCTGCAGCACTGCAGGCGTGGATTGGGATTTCGCTCCCGGTCATGGGCTGGCGTGTTATCGATCAGTTCGCCCGGATCCTGGGCGGCGATGCCCTCGCCGATGGTCCGGTGCCGAGCCAGCTCCTCACCGGAGCGAATGCGGCCGAGGCCGTTCTTGATGACAACGGCAACTACGTCGGCATTGCCGACTACGCGACGCAGTTCGCGGCACTGTGGGGCGTCAAGTAGGTCCCTCGCACACGGCCCGGCCCTCACGGGGACCGGGCCGTTGCTTGTTCGCGGCCACGTTCCCCGAATGCGGGCGCGGCTGGGAGGCAGCCCCCGTCCGCAGCCGATGATCGCCGGGAGCCAGGATTCTTGGGAAGGCCTGTCGGGGTGTGCAGATGTTTCTTGAGTGTTGCTAGCGAATGACCAGTTGACGAGGGCAAGTATCGATGAAATTGATCGGAAACACTCTTCCCATTCATAGGACGTTCATGTAGTTTCTCTGTTACTCGGGTTCCCTGTACCCCAACTGGAAGAGAGATCCATGCGCAAGTCAATCGCCGCAGCCGCCCTCGTGGTGTCTGCATCTATGGCCGTGATCGGCCTCGCCCCGGCTGCTTCGGCAGCCGATGGCGTGACGGTGGCCAAGGGCATCGTTGCCAAGTACTCGAAGAACC
>WLND01000005.1 GCA_009726075.1 Actinomycetota bacterium | reverse complement strand
GGCGCCTCTGCCAGTTCAACGGCGACGGCAAGCGGGGCACCGTCTGCGAAGGTGAGCGACGCAATTCGGCCAACCGCGGTGATGTCGTCAATCGCGGTGCGGAGCCGGTCATTGACCTCCGCCGGGGCCGTGATGGTGGCCCGGTCGACCTCGGCCTTCATCGAGGCATTCGCCTCGCTCTTGGCCTTGCGCACGGCAGTGAGGACCGCGGCGACATCGGCGAGCAGTTGCGGATCCTCGCCCGCTGACAGGGCCAACAGGTGGTCATTGCTCGGCCAGGAGGCACGGTGGAGCGAGCCCTCCTTCCACCAACTCCAGACCTCTTCGGTGACGAACGGCAGGAACGGGGCGAACAGCCGCAGCAACGTGTCGAGGCTGACGGCGAGGGCAGCCTTTGCAGAAGCAGCCTTGGCGTCGCCCCGCCCGCCGTAGGCGCGTTCCTTGACGAGTTCGACGTAGTCGTCGGTGAAGTTCCAGAAGAAGGTCTCGGTGACCTCAAGGGCCTTGGCGTAGTTGTACTGCTCGAAGGCGGCTGTGGCCTGCTCGACCGTGGCGGCCAGGGCAGCGAGCATTGCCCGGTCATGGGGTTCGGTGATGGCGGCGTCGTCTGCCGCCGCATCGAGCATGAGCACGAACTTGCTGGCGTTGAGCACCTTGATCGCCAGGCGGCGCCCGATCTTCATCTGGCCGACGTCGAATGCGGTGTCGGTGCCGGGGCGTCCACTGGCCGCCCAGTAGCGCACGGCGTCTGAGCTGTACTCGTCGAGCAGGGCCATGGGCGTCACGACATTGCCCTTTGACTTGCTCATCTTCTTGCGGTCGGGATCGAGAATCCAACCCGAGATCGCCGCATCGGTCCACGGCACGCAGCCTGACTCCAGGTGCGCGCGCACGACACTGCTGAACAGCCAGGTGCGGATGATCTCGTGGGCCTGCGGTCGGCAGTCCATCGGGAATACGCGGCTCCAGAGGTCTGGGTCGCGCTCCCAGCCGCCGGCGATCTGGGGGGTCAGCGAACTGGTGGCCCAGGTGTCCATGACATCGGGGTCGCCCATGAACCCGCCCGGCTGGCCGCGCTGGGCTTCGGTGAAACCGGCCGGCGCGTCGCTGCTCGGGTCGATGGGCAGGTCGCCCTCCTCCGGGCGCAGGATTGCGTCGTAGCGCGGGTTGCCTGCGTCGTCCAGGGCGTACCACACCGGAATCGGTACCCCGAAGAATCGCTGGCGCGACACGAGCCAGTCGCCGTTGAGGCCGCCGACCCAGTTCTCGTAGCGCACCTGCATGTGGGGTGGGTGCCAGTTGATCTCCTGGCCTCGGGCGATGAGGCGGTCGCGGAGCTGCGGGTCGCGTCCGCCATTGGTGATGTACCACTGACGGGTCGTGACGATCTCGAGCGGCTTGTCGCCCTTCTCGAAGAACTTCACCGCGTGGGTGATGGCCCGAGGCTCGCCCACGAGGGCCCCGCTGGCACCGAGGATCTCGACCATGCGCTCCTTGGCGGTGTGGCTGGTCGTGCCGATGATGGCCTCGTAGTTCGCGATCCCGTCGGCGGACGTGATCCACGCTGGCACGTCCGGGAGGATCCGTCCGTCCCAACCGATGATCGGACGCGTCGGCAATTGAAGCTCGCGCCACCACGTCACGTCGGTGAGGTCGCCGAAGGTGCAGATCATTGCGATGCCCGAGCCCTTCTCGGGATCGGCGAGCGCATGGGCGACAACCGGGACCTCGACCCCGAATGCCGGAGTGACCACCGTCGTACCGAACAGTGGTTGGTAACGCTCGTCATCCGGGTGCGCGACGAGCGCGACGCACGCGGCAAGGAGTTCGGGCCGGGTGGTCTCGATGTAGACGATCGTGCCCGGATCCGACGAGGTCGGGAAGCCGATGCGATGGTACGCGCCCGGTCGCTCCCGGTCCTCGAGCTCGGCCTGCGCGACGGCGGTCTTGAAGGTGACGTCCCACAGGGTCGGCGCCTCCGACTGGTAGGCCTCGCCGCGCGCGAGGTTGCGCAGGAACGCGAGCTGGCTCACGCGCTGGGAGTTCTTGTCGATCGTCTGGTACGTCTGCGACCAGTCGATCGACAGGCCCATGCGGCGCCAGAGATCCTCGAAGACCACCTCGTCCTCGACCGTGAGTCGCTCGCACAGCTCGATGAAGTTCTTGCGCGAGATCGGTACCTGCTTCTTGGCATCGGGCTCGGCTGGCGGCTCGAACGCCGGGTCGTAGGGCAGGCTCGGATCGCATCGCACGCCGAAGTAGTTCTGCACCCGGCGCTCAGTCGGCAGGCCGTTGTCGTCCCAGCCCATGGGGTAGAACACCTCGAAGCCGCGCATGCGCTTGTAGCGCGCCATGCAGTCGGTGTGGGTGTACGAGAACACGTGGCCCACGTGCAGCGACCCGCTCACGGTCGGCGGGGGAGTGTCGATCGAGTACACCTGCTCGCGGGTCTTCGTCCGATCGAACGTGTGGAGGCCGGCGGCCTCCCAGACTTCAGCCCACTTCGCCTCGATGCCGTCGAGGGAGGGCTTTTCGGGGACGGAATAGGAGGTGTTCACGAGGGGTCATCCTATTTGGCTCTCAGACCTAGACTGTTGACGTGACGGACCCCTCGGCTCGCGATGAGCAGCAACGGCATGCGGCCCTGGTCAATGAGCTCATGAAGCGCTGGCCTGAGAGCAAGATCGAGCCCTCGCTCGGGCGCATCGCCTCGGTCGTCGAACTCCTCGGCGACCCGCAGCGGAACTACCCGGTCATCCACGTGACGGGCACCAATGGCAAGACGACGACCGCGAGGGTGATCGAGTCACTGCTTCGCCAGTTCGGCCTGCGAACCGGGCTCTTCACGTCGCCGCACCTGCTCGACGCCCGCGAACGGATCTGCTTCGACGGTCAGCCGATCTCGCCGGCCAGATTCGCGCGCACCTGGGACGATGTCAAGCCCTACGTCGACCTCGTCGATGCCCGGTCGCTCGCCGACGGCGGCATCGCGATGTCGTTCTTCGAGGTGATGACGGCCCTGGCCTTTGCCGCTTTCGCCGACGCTCCCGTCGACGTCGCGATCATCGAGGTCGGCATGGGCGGTGCCTGGGACGCGACGAATGTGGCCGACGGCAGCGTATGCGTCGTGACCCCGATCGGCATGGACCACTCGGAGTACCTCGGCGAGACCATCGAAGCGATCGCCACGGAGAAGTCGGGGATCATCAAGGCCGGTTCGCAGGTCGTCCTCGCCGAGCAGGGGCCGGCCGTTGCCGAGGTCCTGATCGGTCGCTGCGTGCTCGAGGGGGCAACTGCCGCACGCGAGGGCATGGAGTTCGGCGTGCTCACCCGCGACGTCGCCATCGGCGGGCAGATGCTCACGATCAAGGGCCTGCACGGGCAGTACGACGATGTGTTCGTCCCGCTCTTCGGCGACCACCAGGCGCAGAATGCCGCGGTCGGCCTCGCCGCCGTCGAGGCCTTTCTCGCGACCGACGTCAAGCTCGACTCCGAGACGGTGCGCGAGGGCTTCTTGATGGTGAGCTCGCCGGGCCGTCTCGAGATCGTGCGCCGGAGTCCGACCGTCATCGTCGATGCCGCGCACAATCCGCACGGGGCCAAGGCTCTGGCGGCCGCGGTCGAGGACTCATTCGACTTCGAGTCGCTCGTCGGTGTCGTCGGGATTCTCGGCGAGAAGGACGCTCAGGGCGTCCTCCTCGCACTCGAGTCGGTGCTCGATCACATTGTCGTGACGACCCCGGCATCGCCGCGGGCGCTCCCGGCTGAGGAGCTTGCGGCAATCGCGTCCGATATTTTCGGCGAGGAACGCGTGTGGATCGAGCCGAAACTCGCCGATGCCCTCGACCGGGCCGTGACCCTGGCCGAGGAGGTCAACGACTACGGCGGCGCAGGGGTGCTCGTCACGGGGTCGGTGGTCCTGGCCGGCGAGGCTAAGCGGCTGATGAAGGGAACTCGCGGCTGATGGAGGCAATCGAATGAAGGTCCTGTGCTCGTCCGTCCTTGCGATCGAGTCGATCGTCGTGTTCCTGGCGAGCCTCGTGGCCTCGACGAACGGGTCGGTCTCCAGTCGCGGTCTTGCCATCGGCCTCGGGTCGGCCCTCGCCGTCGTGCTCATCGCGGCGGTAGGCACGCTGCGGCGGCCATGGGGAGTCGCCCTCGGGTGGGTGCTGCAGGTCGTCGTGGTCGCGCTCGGTTTCTTCGTGCCGCTCATGTTCGTGGTCGGCGGCATCTTCGCCCTGCTCTGGTTCGTGGCGGTCCGCACGGGAAGCCGCGTCGATGCCCTGCGGGCGGCTCATGCCGCAGCGGAGCAACCAGCGGAGTAGAAGTTCTGGTCATTCGTCGAAGCGGGGCCTTGGCTAGGATGACGCAGCATCGCTGGTGCGGTGCATCCGTTTTCTACGAGGAGATGACATGTCCGAGCGCACCCTTATCCTGATCAAGCCCGACGGCGTGGCCCGCGGGCTCGTAGGCGAGGTGCTCGGCCGGATCGAGCGCAAGGGCTTCCGGATCATCGCGCTCGAGCAGCGCACCATCACCGCCGAGATCGCCCAGGCACACTACGCAGAGCACGTCGATCGTCCGTTCTTCGGCGACCTCGTCGCATTCATCACGAGCGCACCGCTGGTCGCTGCCGTGATCGAGGGTCCCGACGCGATCCTGTCCTGGCGCACGATGATGGGCGCGACGAACCCGGCCAACGCGAACCCGGGCACGATCCGCGGCGACCTCGCCACCGAAACCCAGAACAACGTGACGCACGGCTCGGATTCGCCTGAGTCGTCCGCCCGCGAAATCGCACTGTTCTTCCCCGGCCTGAGCTAGGGATGGTCACCTCGTGAAGCCATCCGTCGTCGGACTCACGGCCGGTATCGCGGTCGGAGCCGGCGTCGCCGTCCTGTCCAGAGGTGCCACCCTCGTGCCGTGGCCGTCTCGGGTTCGGGCCGCATTTCCGGTTGTCCTCGGCGGGATGGTGGGGGCATCGGCTGGCCTCAAGGTCGGCATCGGGGCATCCCTTGCTCGAGCTGCAGCGGGCAAGGGGCCAGGGCCCGTCACGACCGTGGCCCCGATCCTGATCGGTGCGGGGGTAGCGGCCGGCACGGCCGCGGCTGTCGCGTACGGCCGCGACGTCCTCCTCGCGCGCATGGCCGAGGAGGGTCGAGGTCTTGACCCGGGATTCGCGACGCCCCCGCTGGCCGAAACCGTGTCGGGCAGTGCCCTGAGCGTCGTCTCGGTCGCCGAGTTGGGCCGTGAGGGTGCTCGATTCGTCGGCACCGCGACGACCGCGGCCGACGTCCGGGCGGTGACGGGCCTCGAGCAGGTCAAGGCACCGGTGCGGGTGTTCGTCGGGGTCGATGCAGCGCAGACGGTCGAGCAGCGGGTGGGCCTGGCCATGGCCGAACTGCGGCGCACGGGCGCCTTCGACCGCTCGGCCCTGCTCGTGCAGGCGCCGGCGGGCTCGGGTTACGCGAACGCCACGCCGGTCGACGTGCTGGAGATTCTCACCCTGGGTGACTGCGCGGCGGTGGCGATCGGATACGGACTCCTGCCATCGTTCTTGTCCCTGGGCAAGGTGGCCGTTGCGGCTCGCACGCAACGACTTCTCCTCGAGGCCATCCGCGACGAGGTCTCGATCCGCCATGCCGCACCCCGAATCCTCCTCTACGGCGAGAGCCTCGGTGCGAAGGTTCAGGAGGCCGCCGTGCCGGCAGGGCCGCTCGACCTCGACGGCTATGGAGTCGCCGCTGCCCTGTGGGTCGGCACCCCTGGCGGCCGTGATGCCGATGTGTTCCATGCACTGTGCGCCGCCGAATCCATCACGGTCGATCGTCCCGAGCAGATCCCCGCGGACCTGCCGAGCCCTCGTCCTCGGGTCTGGTTTCTCGAGCATGACGGCGATCCGGTCGTGCGATTCCGTCCCGCACTGCTGCTGAACCGACCGGCCTGGCTGCCGACGGATGGCACCCGGGGCCGGAATATTCCGGCATCGATGACCTGGATGCCCGGCATCACCTGGGCCCAGGCCATGGTCGACACGTTTTTCGCAACGAATATCAAGCCCGGCGATTTCCAGAGCCTGGGCCATGACTATCGGGCAGACCTCGGAGCCGTGGTCACTGCGGCATACGACCTGCCCATCGATGCACCAACCGCCGGCCGACTCGACGAACGCCTGCGCTCGATCGAGGTCGACCGCGCCGCACGGATCAGCGCACCCGCCTAACCCCCCTTGCCGTTTGTCCCAGGAGGTGGGACAAACGGCAGAATCGGGGTGTTTTTCGGCGGAATTTCGCACGTTGTCCCAGGAGGTGGGACAAACGGGGGGCGGGGCGAAACGGGTGAAAACGGACGGGGGTCCCCGGACCCCGTACGATGAGGGTTCCTAACACCGTCCGAAAGGGCAGCTCACCATGGCTTCATCGTTCGTCGGTCGTGACATGGCCCTTGACCTCGGCACCGCGAACACCCTCGTGTACGTGCGCGGCCGCGGCATCGTCCTGAACGAGCCCTCAGTGGTGGCCATCAACAACACGACCGGTGGCATCCTCGCAGTCGGCTCCGAGGCCAAGCGCATGATCGGGCGCACGCCCGGCAACATTGTCGCGATTCGGCCCCTGAAGGACGGCGTCATCGCCGACTTCGACACCACCGAGCGCATGCTCCGCTACTTCATTCAGAAGGTCCACAAGCGCCGCCACCTGGCAAAGCCCCGGCTCATCGTCTGCGTACCCTCCGGCATCACGGGCGTCGAGCAGCGTGCCGTGAAGGATGCTGGCTACGCGGCCGGAGCCCGCAAGGTGTTCATCATCGAGGAGCCGATGGCAGCAGCGATCGGAGCGGGCCTTCCGGTCCACGAGCCGACGGGCAACATGATCGTCGACATCGGCGGTGGCACCTCCGAGGTCGCCGTCATCTCGCTCGGCGGCATTGTCTGCAGCCTGTCGGTGCGCGTCGGAGGCGACGAGCTCGACAACGCGATCATCCAGTACGTGAAGAAGGAGTACTCCCTGATGCTCGGGGAGCGGACCGCGGAGGAGATCAAGGTCGCGATCGGCTCGGCCTTCCCTGCGCCGGACGAGCCGCACGCCGAGATCCGTGGACGCGACCTCGTCACGGGCCTGCCGCGCACCATCGTGGTGTCGGCCGAGGAAATCCGCCGGGCGATCGACGAGCCAGTCAATGCCATCGTCGATGCGGTCAAGGCCACCCTCGACCGCACCCCGCCTGAGCTGTCCGGCGACATCATGGACCGCGGCATCGTCCTCACCGGCGGTGGAGCACTCCTCAAGGGCCTCGATGAGCGCCTGCGTCACGAGTGCGGCATGCCCATCCTCATCGCCGACCGCCCGCTTGACTGCGTGGTCCTCGGGTCCGGCAAGTGCGTCGAGGAGTTCGACGCCCTCCAGCAGGTACTCGTGTCGGAGCCTCGTCGATAGGTCGCGTTGGCGCTAACCCGCCAGCAGGTCGGCCTGTTCGAATAGGGAGGGAAACCAGATGTTGTCGCGACGTACGCGGGTCCTGCTGGCCACCCTGTTCGTCGCAACTTTGACCTTCGTCATCCTCGACCTGCGCGGGGGCCAGGGCCCGTTCGCGAGTTTCCGCTCAGCCGGGAGCGCGGTCGTCGGCGGTGGCGAACAGGTCGGCAATGCGGTCTACGGACCGTTCCTCGGTATCCGCGAATGGTGGGGAACGTGGGGCGATCAGCGCGAGCAACTCGCCGAACTGACGACGCAGAACAACGAACTGCGCCTGCTCGTCGAGCGCTCGGCCGCCGATCGGGCTCGAGCTGAGCAACTCGATGGCCTGCTGCGCGTGTCCGGAGTCGGCCAGTACCGCATCGTTCCGGCCGAGGTCATCGCAGTCGGTCCCGCCCAGGAGTTCGCCTGGACGGTCACCATCGACGCGGGCAGCGGTGACGGCGTCGAGCGCGACATGAGCGTGATCAACGGCCAGGGGCTGGTCGGGCGGGTCCAATCGGTGACCCGGAACAGCGCGACGGTGGTCCTCCTCGTCGACGCGTCGGTATCGGTCGGCGCGCGCGTCGGCGGGTCGAGCGAGATCGGCATTCTGTCCGGCACCGGCCGACAGGACTCGCTTGAATTCCAGCTCCTGAATCCGGCGGCCGGCTTGGTCAAGGGCGATGCCCTCGTCACCTTCGGGTCCAAGGGCGGACGCCCCTATTCGCCGGGCATTCCGATCGGTGAGGTCGTCGATGTGGCCGGCACGGCCGGGCAGTTGACGCGCATCGCCACGATTCGCCCGTATGTGAACGTCTCGGCGCTCGGGGTCGTGGGGGTGGTCATCCGGCCGCCGCGGGTCGACCCGCGCGACTCGGTCCTGCCGGACCCGTCACGCCCGGTCCTCCTCCCGTCTGCACCGGCAACCGCCAACCCGAGCCCGTCGCCCACGAGTCCCGGCTCGACTGCCATGCCGTCGGCGTCGGCGACGGCGACAGCCGAGCAGGAGCAGGCAGCCACGCCGGTCCCGTCCAGCAGCGGAGGCTTCTGACGTGTGGATCCGGCAGACGGTTCTCTGCGTTGCCCTGCTTGCGTTCGCGCTCATCACGCAGCAGGCGTTCCTCTCCCGCATCGGCCTGCCCGGATCCACCCCTGATCTCCTCCTCGTCACGGTCATTGCGCTGGCCCTCGCGTACGGCCCGGCCACGGGTGCCGTTGTCGGCTTCGGCGCCGGGCTGGCGCTCGATTTCGACCCGGCCACGGCTGGCATCATCGGGCTCAGCGCCGGGATCTACGCGCTCGTCGGGTTCATCACGGGCATTGCGATCGAACCCCGTGACCGCACCCCGCTGGCCCTGCTCGGCATCGCGAGCCTGAGCTGCGGGGCATCCGTCATCGCCTACGGGGCCCTGAACATGGTGTTCGGCAACGAGCGGGTGATCTGGGGCCACGTGCCGCCCCTGGTGCTCACCTCCGCGCTCTACGGACTCCTCCTCGCCCTGGCGGTCATTCCGGTCGTCGCCTGGCTAGTGGGAAAGATCACTCCGGAGGTCAACTTGTGATCAGGACGGAACCGGCGCGGAGTCGGCCGCGTCGTATGGTCAGGGGCATACGGTGAGTTTCGCGAATCGATGAGGACGGCGCCACGCGCCAGCGACTGAAGGGAGCACCCCATGAGCGAGCGGTCGACCCTTCGGTTGATCATCCTCGGGGTGCTCGTCGTCTCGCTTCTCGGAACCCTCGTCGCGCGGCTGTTCTTCCTCCAGGTGATGTCCGAGGACACGTATCGCGCGGCTGCGCAGAGCAACACGGTCCGAGAGATCGTTCATCCGGCCGTGCGCGGGCTCATCCTCGACCAGGCGGGCCGTCCCATGGTCTCGAACCGGACGTCGCTCGTCGTGACGATCGACCGGCCGACCCTGCAGAGGGCGAAGGATGGCGGAATCCACGTCATTGAGCGCCTCGCGAAGGCGCTGCAGATCCCGGCGAGCCAGATCAGCGATCGGCTCAAGACGTGCGGCGCGGAAGGGGCCAAGCCACCGCCCATCTGCTGGAACGGCTCTCCGTACCAGCCGATCCCGATCATCAACGATGTCCGTGCCGCAACGGCGCTGGAGATCATGGAGAACCGAACGGAGTTTCCGGGCGTTACCGCGCGACTCGATGCCATTCGAACCTATCCGAGTCCGTTCGCGGTCAACGCCGCGCACATCTTGGGCTACCTCGGTCCGGTGACCGAGCAGCAGCTCGAGAAGCAGGGCGACAGTCGGGAGTTCGACCGGTTGCGTCGCACCGACGTCGTGGGGAGATCAGGGCTCGAATCCGAGTACGACACGGTGCTGCGCGGCACGCCGGCCGTGACGACGCTGGCGGTCGACACGGGCGGAGCGGTGACCGGCACCCTCGATGAGAAGCCGGCGGTTCCGGGCAGCTACCTCGTCACGAGCCTCGATGCGAAGCTTCAATCCGTCGTCGAGAAGCAACTCGCCGACGCAGTTCAGCGGGCGCGAGACCAGGGGTACCCGGGCGACTCGGGCGCCGCGGTCGTCATCGACGTCCGAAACGGGCATGTCCTCGCAATGGCGAGCTACCCGACCTACGACCCGAAGATCTGGGTGGGCGGGGTCAGCAAGAAGCAGTTCCAGGCGCTCATGGACAGTGACTCGCTCTCGTCGAATGCCATTCAGGGCCTGTTCGCGCCGGGTTCGACCTACAAGGTGATCAGCACCGCCGCGGCAGGCAAGGAGGGCTTCGACCTCTACGGGCAGTACCGATGCCCGAACCAGATCAAGCTCGGGTCGCAGACCTTCCGGAACTTCGAGTCGGCGGCATACGGGCGCATCAGCCTCTCCCGCGCCCTTGAGGTCTCGTGCAACACGGTCTTCTACGGCATAGCCGACAAGTTCTGGATCCGTGGCGGTGGCCCCGACTCGACCAAGGACTCCCCGGACCCGATCGCCGAGGTGGCGCGGATGTTCGGTCTGGGCAGCTACACCGGCATCGACCTGCCGGGGGAGTCCGCTGGCCGCGTATCGAGTCGTCTCTTCAAGGGTGCGAACTGGGAGGCCAAGAAGGAGGTCTGGTGCCAGAACGCGGTGGAGGGGTATCCCGAGACTCGCAAGACCGACCCTGCGCTCGCGGACTATTTCACCGCCCTCGACAAGGAGAATTGCGCGGACGGTTTCCGGTGGCGCGAGGGCGACGCCCTGAACGCAGCGATCGGGCAGGGCGACACGGCGGTCACGCCGCTGCAGCTTGCGATGGTCTACGCGGCGATTGCCAACGGCGGCACCGTGTACGAGCCGCAGATCGTCAAGGCGATCATGGGCCCGGATGGCAAGGTCGTGAAGGAGGTGAGCCCGAAGGTGAAATCAAAGGTGAAGGTGCCGCGGGCGACCATGAACTTCCTCCAGGCATCCCTCCCGGGCGTCACGACCGACGGATCAGGCGAGACCCCGTTCATCGGCTTCCCCCTCGACCGAATCCCGGTGGCGTCCAAGACCGGATCTGCCCAGGTGACCGGCAACAAGGTCTCGACCTCGTGGTTCGCCTCGTATGCGCCGGCGGACAAGCCGCGATACGCCATCGTCATGATGGTGACGCAGGGCGGCACGGGTTCGAAGACGTCAGGGCCGAGCGTGCGAAACATCTACGAGGCCCTGTTCGGCGTTCATGGATCGAATATTGATCCCGCGAGCAGCGTGCTCGTCTCAGGTGCGCCGCTGAAGGCCCTGCCGAATGTGGCCCCGGACGGAACCCCGGAGACCCCTGAGGGCTCGAGCTCGGGCGTTCAGTCGACCCGACCGCAGGCGTCACGATGACCGCCACCACGATGACCGCCACCACGATGACCGGCACCACGATGATTCGGAGTGCAGCGTGAGCAAGTTCTCGTCAACCGAGGTCATCGGCCGGCCCAACACCCGGTCGAGGCAGCGCGGCGCCGCGTATTGGCGTGAGCTCGACTGGGTCCTGCTCGTCGCGGCCCTGGCCACGACCATCTTCGGATCGATCCTCGTCTGGTCGGCGAGCCGCTCCGACATGGCGTCAGCATCGGATCCCCAGTCCTACCTCAAGCGCCATCTGGTCAACGTTGCGGTGGGCATCGGCCTGGGGTTCCTGGCCTCGCGCATCGACTACCGGTGGCTGCGCGCCTACACCCCCATCATCTACGGGCTGTCGGTGTTCACGCTGCTCCTGCCGTTCGTTCCGGGCATCGGAGCCCGGATCGCCGGTGCTCGAGCCTGGATCGACCTGCCCGGCGGCTTCACGCTCCAGCCCTCGGAGTTCGCCAAGATCGCGGTGATCTTGATGATGGCGGCGGTGCTGTCCGAGAAGCAGGACTCCGAGAGCGAGCCGCGTGACAGCGAGGTCTTCGTCTCCCTCGGCGTGGCGGCGCTGCCGCTGCTCATCATCCTTGTGCAGAACGACACCGGCACCGTGCTCATCCTCGCCTCGGTGGCGCTGTCGATCATCGCGGTTTCGGGGGCCCGGACGAGATGGGTCATCGGCCTGATCGCGGGTGCCGTTGCGAGCATCATGGTGGCGATTCAGCTCGGACTCCTCAAGGAGTATCAGGTCGCTCGGCTGACGTCGTTCATCAATCCCTCGGCTGACGCCAGCAGCGGCGCCTGGAACGCGAATCAGGCCCGCATCGCCATCGGCGGCGGCGGGATGACGGGCTACGGGCTCTTCGAGGGACCGCAGACCCAGGGCAGCTTCGTGCCCGTGAACGAGAGCGACTTCATCTTCACGGTGGTCGGCGAGGAACTCGGCTTCATCGGCGCCATCGTGCTCATCGTGCTGCTCGGGGTGATCCTGGCGCGCGGAATCCTCATCGCGCTTCGGGCGGACGACCTCTACGGAAGGCTCGTCGCGACCGGCGTTGTTGCCTGGCTTGCCTTCCAGATGTTCGAGAACATCGGCATGAGCATTGGCATCATGCCCATCACCGGAATTCCGCTCCCATTCGTCTCGGCCGGAGGCACGTCGATGATGGCCTGCTGGGTCGCGGTCGGTTTGCTGGAGAACGTGCGCTTGCACGGAACCCGCAAGTCCTTCGCCTGACGTGCCCCCGCCCGAGCACGACGGGCGGGTAGGCGCCGCCCCGGTAGACTCTGCGGATGACTAGCGCCCCGTCGACGACCTCGGGTTCATCAGTATTCGATCGGCTCGAGCTCCTGCTTCCGCTCGTGAACAAGCCGATTCAGTACGTGGGCGGCGAGCTCAACGCCACCGTGAAGGCCTGGGAGACCACGTCCGTCCGGTGGGCGCTGATGTACCCCGACGCGTACGAGGTCGGCGCGCCCAATCAGGGCGTCCAGATCCTCTACGAAATCCTCAACGAACGCGACGACGTGCTGGCCGAGCGCACCTACGCGGTCTGGCCCGACCTCGAGGCGCTCATGCGGACGCACGGCGTCCCCCAGTTCACCGTCGACGGCCACCGCGAGGTCGGCGACTTCGATGTCTTCGGCCTGTCATTCTCGACGGAGCTCGGCTACACGAACATGCTGACGGCGATCGACCTCGCGGGGATCCCGCTGCTCTCCGCCGATCGCGACGAGCGCCACCCGATCATCGTTGCCGGAGGCCATGCCGCCTTCAACCCTGAGCCGATCGCCGACATCATCGATGCCGCGGTGCTCGGCGACGGCGAGGAGGCCGTGCTCCTCATCACCGACATCGTCCGGGCCTGGAAGCTCGCCGACAGGCCGGGTGGCCGCGATGGCCTGCTCCTCGAGCTCGCAAAGACCGGGGTCATCTACGTCCCGCGGTTCTACGACGTCACCTACCTCGAGGACGGCCGCATTCAGCGGGTCGCGCCCAACCGCCCCGACGTCCCGTGGCGCGTACGCAAGCACACGCTGATGGACCTCGATGCGTGGCCGTACCCCAAGGCGCCGCTCGTGCCGCTGGCCGAGACCGTGCACGAGCGCATGAGCGTCGAGATCTTCCGCGGGTGCACGCGCGGCTGCCGGTTCTGCCAGGCCGGCATGATCACCCGGCCGGTTCGCGAGCGCAGCATCACGGGCATCGCCGCCATGGTCGAGAACGGGCTGCAGAAGACCGGATATGAGGAGGTCGGGCTGCTTTCCCTTTCCAGCGCAGACCATTCCGAGATCGCGGACATCGCCCGAAACCTCGCCGACCGCTACGAGGACACCCAGACCTCGCTCTCGCTGCCGAGCACGCGGGTCGATGCCTTCAACGTCGACCTCGCCAACGAACTGTCTCGCAACGGCCGCCGCAGCGGCCTGACCTTCGCCCCCGAGGGCGGCAGTGAGCGCATGCGCCGGGTCATCAACAAGATGGTCAACGAGGACGACCTCATTCGCACGGTCACGACCGCCTACGCGGCGGGCTGGCGCTCGGTGAAGCTCTACTTCATGTGCGGCCTGCCGACCGAGACCGACGACGACATCCTTCAGATCGCCACCCTGGCCCGTGAGGTCATCAAGGCCGGACGGGCCGCGACCGGCCGCAACGACATCCGATGCACGGTGTCGATCGGCGGCTTCGTGCCCAAGCCCCACACGCCATTCCAGTGGGCAGCCCAACTCGACCACGAGTCGACCGATGCCCGGCTGTTCAAGCTCCGCGACGCCATCAGGGCCGATCGTCAGTATGGCAAGGCCATCGGCCTGAGGTACCACGATGGCAAGCCCGGCATCGTCGAGGGCCTCCTGTCGCGCGGCGATCGGCGGGTCGCGGGTGTCATCATCCAGGCGTGGCGCGATGGCGCCAGGTTTGACGGCTGGAGCGAGCACTTCTCGTACGACCGCTGGATGAAGGCCGCCGAGACCTCGCTGGCCGGTGGGCCCGTCGATGTCGACTGGTACACGATCCGCGAGCGCGAGCGCGCGGAGGTGCTGCCGTGGGAGCACCTTGACTCGGGCCTCGATGCCGAGTGGCTCTGGGAGGACTGGCAGGCGTCGCTCGAGGAGATCGCGGTCGAGGACTGCCGCTGGACACCGTGCTTCGACTGCGGGGTCTGCGACCAGATGGAGACCGAGATCCAGATCGGCCCGACGGGCGTGACGAATCTGCCGATGCCGACGATTCCCGCTCGCCCGCCCGTGATGGCCTAGATCGCCATGGCGCGCAAGCCCCCTGAGCGCGATATCGCACCGACGGTTCAGCGACTGCGCCTGCACTACGCCAAGCGGGGCCGCCTGCGGTTCTCCAGCCACCGTGACTTTCAGCGGGCACTCGAGCGAGCCCTGCGCCGGGCTCAGGTGCCGATGGCGTACAGCGCCGGCTTCTCGCCGCACCCGAAGATCTCTTACGCCAACTCGGCCCCGACGGGGGTCGCGAGCGAGGCGGAGTACGTCGAGATCGGCGTCACGGCAATGTGCGATCCGGGTCGGCTTCGGCAGGCACTCGACGACGCACTGCCGCCGGGACTCGACGTGGTCGACGTGGTCGAGGCGCGCACGCCCGACTTTGTCCAGCGGCTCGAGGCGAGCCTGTGGCAGATCGAACTGCTGGGCATGGACCCCGAACTCGCGGGTCGTGCGGTCGATGCACTCCTGGCCGCCCCGGAGGTTGAAGTGGAGCGGCTGACGAAGAACGGCCTGCGAAGATTCGACGCTCGCGGGGCCGTGGTGGTCATGCGAGTCGCGCCGTCGGCGGATTCGGGCGCGGACTGTGCCATACTCACGGGAGTCGTTCGGCACGTCACACCGTCCGTTCGACCCGACGACGTTCTTGCCGCTCTGCGGCGAG
>WLND01000049.1 GCA_009726075.1 Actinomycetota bacterium | reverse complement strand
GCCGCTGCCCTTGTTGAGGGCAACGTTTCTGACGTCGCGGACGATGAAGCGCCCGTCGGCGTCCTGGAGGTCGATGAGATTTCGACCCTGGTATTTGGGGTCAGGGTGGGCCAGCGCGGTCATGTTGCGGTCGTAAGTGAAGAAGTAGTCGTTGTTGCCAAAGCGCACCGACTTGAGCATGGCGAGGGCGCTTGCCTGGGCCGCAGCCTTGGTCATGTCTCCGTGATCGACAGCGGCTGTGAGCTGATCGAGCGTGGCGATGACCGGCGCCGACACGTCGACGAGCGCCTGCTTGCGGGTTGTAAGCGCTGCGGACCGGAAGTCGAGAATGCTCTGGTACTCGACGGAAATCAATGAGTTCATCGAGGTGTGCACGTTCTCCATCGACTGACTCGTCTCGGAGTACATGGCTTCTTGCACTGAGCGGACAGCGAACGTGGTCGTGACGATGGCCGAGAGGCCGAGGAGGACTGCGATAAGAATCGCCAGTCGGTAGCTGAGCCGGGACCAGCGTGACTGTCGCACCACGGTTGTTGCCGTGCTCGTGGTTGAAGGGGGATTCACAGGTCTCCTAGCCGGTCGAGGATTGCCCGGGCGCCTGGCTTGACGACGCGACGGTGGACGACGCTGATGACGCCGTTGGATTCGAGGAGTGCTCCGTCCGCGACGAGTTGAGCGATCACCGCCGTGACTGCGGTGGAGTCCGAAACGTCGAGGCGTTCGATCAAGGCGGCGGACGTTGCCGGGCCGCCCTTCAGCAGCGCCGCCATGATCAGGCGCTCGGTCGGGCTCCGGTCGAGCATGCCAGCGAGTCCTTCGCCCCGTTGACGCGCATCGAGCCCCTGAGCCTCCTCGTTGGCGTCCACGGTGCCTGACGATATGCGATCGGGCTCGGGACTGGGCAGGTGCGGTAGCGCTGGCGCGGCAATGGGCCGAGGCCCTGTCGCGTACGCTTCGAGGCAGGCTACGCGACTCGATCTGAAGGATTCTCATGACGACTGTTATTTCCGTCCATTCGTTTCGTGGCGGGACGGGGAAGAGCAACACGGCGTCGAATCTCGCGGGCCAGTTGGCGGCCGGCGGCGCGCGGGTGGCGGTGATCGATACCGATATCCAGAGCCCGGGCATCCACGTGCTGTTCGGGTTCTCAGATGACCTCGATCACACGTTGAACGATTACCTGTGGGGCAAGATCGCGATCAAGGACGCGGCGCATGACGTGACGGGCGTGGTGGCGGCGTCGACGCCGGTGGCCGAGGGCGGGGCGTTGTTCCTGGTTCCGTCGAGCATGAAGGCGGGGGATATCGCGCGGGTGCTGCGCGAGGGGTACGACGTCGGGACGCTGAACGACGGGTTCCGCGACCTGGCGCGCGACCTGGCACTGGACTACCTGCTCATCGACACCCATCCCGGGCTGAACGAGGAGACGCTGCTGTCGATCACGATCAGCGATGTGCTGCTGCTGATCCTGCGACCGGACCGGCAGGATTTCCAGGGAACGGCGGTCACGGTCGACGTGGCGCGCAAACTCGGCGTGCCGGCCCTCTTCCTCGTCCTGAACAAGGTCCCGACGGGTGTCGACCTCGACGACCTTCGGGCGCAGATGACGCAGGCGTACGGAGCGGAAACCGCCGCGATTCTGCCCCTGTCCGAGGAGGTCGTCCAAAACGCCTCTGCGGGGCTTTTCGCGCTGACGAGCCCCGACCACCCGTGGTCAGCGGAGATACGCGCGATCGCCGAACGGGTGCGTCAGTAGCAGGCGACATCGTCGTCAGAGGTCGCGGAGGCGGTCCATGAGGGCCCCGCTCCCCGGCTTCTTCCGTCGTTGGTGAACGACCGACAGGATCCCGTCATGCTCTCGTATCGCGCTGTCGCGGGTGAGCAGGGCGAGGGACGACGTGATCAGCTCCCTGTCGATGTCGGGCATCCGCCGCACGATCTCATCTGATGTGCCGGACCCATGGCGCAGGAGCGAGGCAATGATGCGTCGTTCGGTCGGTGTGCGATCGAGAAGCCCGAGGATGCCGACGGAGACGGCCTCCCTGCTGAGCGAGCGCACGACCGCGTGATCGAGGGCGTGCGTGCTCTCGGCACGACGTTCGCCGACCGTGAGTCGAAGGTCACCGCAGTGATTGCCGGGGCCGACCACCGCCACCCGCCGCTCCTGACCCGTTGCGTCCTGAGCCGTGATCTCGACGCGTCCGGAAATGGTGAACACGATGCGATCGGCAGGATCGCCCTGGCGATAGATGGTGTCGCCAGGCGCATACCGCTCGGTGACCAGGCGCGTCTGCAAGGTGGCCTGCTCTGAGTTCGGGATACCGAGAACGCTGAGGTCAACCTCGACCCCGGACAGACGCTGGGCCCACATGTTGGCATAGGCGGTGTGCTCGACGAGGAGCTCATGGTGCGTGCCGAGGTGCAACCCGGACTCGTCGACGTACACCATTGTGTCGACTGACTCGGCGACCTCCGGGTGCCGGACACTCAGGATGGTGAAGCCGTCCGTGCGCTGGCGCAGCCGATCGACGAGGGGTGCTGCAGTCTCGCTATCCGTGAGGGCCATCAGCGGGCCCACTACGAGGACCCTCGGGTGCGCGGCGAGGCCGATGGCGAGTGCGAGGCGCTGGCGCTCATTCGCGTTCAGCCGTGCCCCCATTGGCCCCAGCGGGCGGTCGAGACCACCTCCGTGCTCGACGTGATCGAGGCCGACAGACGCCAGGAGCGCTGAGATCTCGGCGCCGTCAAGGGTCGGATTCACTGCGGTGATCTGATCGTTGACGGAGGCATTGAACGACACGGCCTCGGCAGCGACGTAGGCGATCATCGATTGCGTGCCGGGCATCCGGACGTCGCACCCGTCGAGCAGGACCGAGCCCGATTCGGGGTTCTCCTGGCCGCTGAGGAGTTCGAGCATGGCGTCAGGGTCGGTGCCGGGCGGGGTGACCAGGCCGATGACGACGCCAGAGGGGAGCACTGCCGAGGCAGACTCCAGACCCAATTTGGTGGAGAGCGCTGCCGTGACCTGATCGAGGGCGAATCCTGGGACGGGCGCCGACAGCGGCAGCGCTGGTGGAGGGACGAGGAGGTGCGCTGGAGTCGTCAGTATTCGATCGATGCGCTTCTGGCTGACGACCCCCAACTGGACCGACCTGACCCAGCCAGGGAGGGCTTCGAGCCCGCTGACGACACCCTCGACGTACAACAGGGCGGCGGCAACAGTTGCGAGCCCGCCGTCGCCCAGCGCCATCCCGAAGGCGACGACCGCGACGAGTCCGAGGAGCCCGGTGGCACGGGCTGCAGTGACCAACTGCGAGACGCTGGCGCCCTGCCGGTGGGAGGCGTGCTCGAGGTCCTCAGATTCCTTGTGGAAACGCGACTGCTCCCAGGTGTTCAGGTTCAGCCCGGTGAGGAGTCGATGGGTCGAGATGGACTCGTCGACGGTCTCCGCGAGCCTGGTGGCCATGTGCAGTCGATCCTGGTCTCGGACGAGCATTGTCCGGCCGATTCGGCGGCGAATCGCGATGAAGGCGAGCGCGGCGATCGTCATTGTCGCTCCGGCACGCCAGTCGATGAACGTAAGCAGCACGAGGCTCTGGAGAACGCGGATGACCCCGGGAAGGCCCTCGACGAGGGTTGACTCGAAAGCGCTGGAAACATTGTCGACGTCGGTCGTGTGGCTCGTGATCAGCGAGGACCGGGCGATTCGGCCCTGACGTGCTGACCCCGTGAGGAGTACATGATCAAAGATCCGATCGCGCAGTTTGGCCGCCGAGGCGACCGACAGCGTGCCGGCTGAATAGTGCGATGTGTAGCCGAGCGCGATCTGGAGCACGATCAGGGCGACCAATGCCTCGAGCCGGAGCACGTCTCGCTCGCCGTTGTAGAGAAGTTCCTCCACGACGAGCGGGATGACGGCTTGACAGGCGAGGACGATGACGCCGGTCAGGATCGCCCAGGCCAGGAGGGGGGCGTGGCCCCGCAGGTACGGGCGGTACCAGCGAAGGAGTTGGCTGACAGCCCCGGCCTGCCCCTTTGTCCGGGTGAGCTCGGGCAGGGTCTCGGGATGCTTCACGGGTGGATTATGTCCGAACGCACCGGAAACCCCCCGGATGCGGTGGTCCGTGCCGGGGGAGACCCATGGTCATTAGGGTTCGGGCATGATCACTGTGACAGCGTCGGCCGATGACGTAGGGATTCGGGTCCTGGCGGCAAGTGCTCGGGCCGCCATGGCGGCCGCCGGGGGCGACGGTGAGGGAGTCGGGCTGGCAGCGCGGCAATTGTCCGTCGATGCACGCCTGCGGCTGCGCGGCGGCGAAGAGGATGTGAGCCTCACCCTGACGGCTGCGGTTCGCGGAACCGAGTTCGTCCTCACATTGCGGGATCTCGGCGAGCCGGTGACGGGCGCTCCGGACGGAGTGCTCTCGCTCCTCGAGTCCGGGGTCGCCACCATGGCTGATGCGCGAACTGATGGCACCGGCAACATCACGGAGGTCCGATTCGCCCTCCCCGGCCATGATCGGCTCATCGATGCCCACGCGCTCGAGGTGCTGCCCGAGGACTCCGAGCCCCTGGAGATCCCGGTGACCTTCCGGGCCATGCGGGCCGAAGACGCACCGTCGCTCACTCGCGCCCTCTTCCGGTGCTACGGATGGTCGTACCCGAACCAGGACCTGTACTACCCGGAGCGGATTGCCGCCTCGCTCGAAGCGGGTGAGCGGATCGGCGAGGTCGCTGTCACGGCGGAGGGCGAGGTCGTATCGCACTGGGGGGCGGTGTACCTGTCACCGACCGTCGTCGAGACGGGCGGAACCGTTACCGATCCGCGGTTCCGCCGACGCGGCATTGCCAACAGCCTCGGCCAGCGCCTCCTCGAGCGGCTCGGGGAGCTCGGCGTGAGGGGACGCCTGCGCGAGCCGGTGCTCACTCACCCGGCAACTCAGGAGATCGCGCTGCGGGAGGGAGCGACGATCGTGGGGGCCTACGTCGGAGCGGCGCATCCGGTCCAGCAGATCGGCATCACCGATGGCCTGCTCCCGGCGCGCATATCGCTGTCGGTCGCGTACTCGGCCCTTCACCCCCTCATGCCGGCAACGGTGTGGATACCGGGCCCATATGAGCCGATGGCGACGATGGTCCTCGAGGGCAGCGGCTGGCCCCGCGAGATTGCCCTGCCCCGCCCGGACGCCGACTGCCCGGACGTCACCGTGTGCTCGACAACGTTCAATGCCTCCAGTGCCTTCGGCGTTGTCAACGTCGAAGTGATCGGACGAGACCTGCTCGACGTCATCGACCGGGCCCTGCATCAGATGCGGCGAACCGGCGCGGCCTACGTGCAGGTCTTCCTGCCCGCGAATCAGCCGGCGCTCGGAACCCTCGCGGCGGGCCTCGTCGAGCTCGAGCTCGGCTTTGCCGCGTTCATCCCCGAGTTTCGGCCGTCCGCGCCCTTGCCGGATGGCAGCGTGGATGCCGGCGACGTGCTGGTGACCCAATGGCTCGCGGAGCCTGACGTCGATACTTCCGGCTGGGTCTTTGCCTCGGACGACGTGCGCGAGCTCGTCATGGCGGTTGCCCTGCAGGCAAAGGACGTCGGCTTTCGCGGTCAGCACCGGCAGCTTCGGGCGGCACGCCGAGCGCAACTCTTCGCCGCCCTCGGCTGACAACGCGCCCGGGGCTCGCGAGCGCCGGGCGTCAGAGGGAGTCGAGGATCGCGGCCACGGCACCTGTCGATTTCGAGCCGTGCACCTTCAGGGCGACCTGCCAGTGGGGCTCACCTCCAGGTTCGCCGATACCCGCGGGAGCCTCGCCCACGAAGCCCCGGTCGGCGAGCCAGTCAATTCGGCGCCGAGCCTCGGCGGCCGGCACCCCGAGCGCTGCAGCGAGCTGCTCGATCGTGCTTGGTCCGCTGCGGAGCAGGTGGCGCTGAACACTGCGCAGGTCCGGCGGCGTCTCGAGCAGGTCGGTCATCGTCCGCTCAGGCAGGTGCATCACGACATCGCGGCTGACACCGACGCTGAGCACCGCGTCGCGGACCTGCATTTCGTGATTGTGGCCACCCGTGGTGCGGAACCGGTCCAGGCCGTGCAGGTGCAGGCCAGGAATCGACGCACCGGGCTCGAGGTCGGGGAAGCGGAAACCCACGAAGACTCCGTGGAATGGCTGATGCGTCCAGCGGACTTCGTCGGACAGGCACACCTCCGCGTACGGGCGGTAGGGCGGATTCTGAGGGGGGACGCTTCGGACGGTGACCGACGTGAAGTGGCCCTCCAGTCGAACGGAGACGACCGCCCCCGGATCATCGACGAGGTCCTCCACGGCGGCGATGACGCCGGCGCGATCGACGTCGCCCAGGCGCATCGTGCGAGGCCGGTCCATGGTCGACACGATGACGAAGGGGGTTCGCGTCTCGGGGGGCATGATCTCCGCCACGCCGCGCCAGTCGACCCGCCAAGGCTCGCCATCGACGATGACCAGCTCGCCGTCGAGGCGCTCGACGGTGCCAAGGCCGTGGTCGCCGCCGGCGAGGGCCTCCTCAAGGGTCGCTACGCCCTCGTAGCCGCCGTCACGGAGCACATGGGCCAATTGCAGCTGATGGGTGACGTCTGCCGCCTGGCATTGCCGTGGGTCAATGCCGGTGGCCCTGCGCAACGTGGCGGCCGCGACCAGCGACGCATCAAGGGACAATCGAACCTCCGAAGGCAATTGGTCGACACACCCGGTCGCCCGGTCAATCGTAGGGGCCTGCCGCGACGTACCCTTGCGTCATGAGCGACCAGACGCCGCAGCCCGACGATTCCACCGACAGCCAGCCCACCGCAGAGCCGCCGACGGCGGCGGTGCCAGCGCCATCAGGGGCTACAGACGTAGCCCCCGCCGCAGCAGCCGCCGTGCCGGCCCAGCCGTCGGTGCTGCCGGCGGTTCCGCAGGCAGCCCAGACGTGGCCGACCTCGTATGCGGCGACCCCGAACGCCATTGCCCCGGTCGCCACCGGAGGCCAGACCTCGAGCAGTGCCGTGGTCGCCCTCGTGCTGTCGATCGCCTCCTGGGCCGTGTGCCCGGTGGTCCTTGCGATCGTCGCGCTGGTCTTCGCGGGCAAGGCCGACCGAGAGATCCGCGAGTCAGGCGGGCGAGTCGAGGGGGCAGGACTCGTCACCGCCGCGAAGATCGTGTCGTGGATCAACATCGGTGTCTTTGCTGCCGTGCTCATCCTCATGTTCTTCATCCTCATCGTCGTGCTCATCGCTGGCGGCCTAGCGGAGGTCGTACCGAACGGCCAGGTGTGAGCGGCACGACCGGGGCGAAACCGGCGCTTCCTGACCCCGTTTTGACTATCGAGAGCCCAGCCCAGTAGATTTCCTCCTTGTGCCTGACCCGTCAGGTGCACCCGAAGTGCGCAGCTTCCCCCAAAGAGGCGCACATGACGCGAAATCGCGTCAGGGCTCTCCACCGAAGTGGTTGTCGCAGCACACGTGAATACCGCGACACACCCGACCGCGTGGGTCGGTAGCCCCGAGGGAAATGCACCGGAAACAAGCACGCTATGCATCATTGAACGCACGCAGAATTCAACACCGAAGCGAAAGAGGCGACGTTGCCAACGATCCAGCAGCTGGTCCGAAAGGGCCGGCAGGACAAGGTCTCGAAGACGAAGGCCCCCGCCCTTAAGGGCAGCCCGCAGCGGCGTGGGGTGTGCACTCGCGTGTACACGACCACCCCGAAGAAGCCGAACTCGGCGCTGCGCAAGGTGGCCCGCGTTCGTCTCACCTCGGGTGTTGAGATCACCGCCTACATCCCGGGCGTGGGGCACAACCTGCAGGAGCACTCCATCGTGCTCGTTCGCGGTGGCCGCGTTCGCGATCTCCCCGGCGTTCGCTACAAGGTCATCCGCGGCGCGCTTGACACCCAGGGTGTTAAGAACCGCAAGCAGGCTCGGTCCCGCTACGGCGCGAAGAAGGAGAAGGCCTAATGCCTCGCAAGGGTCCCGCTGCAAAGCGACCGATCGTCATCGACCCGGTGTTCCAGTCGCCGATGGTCACCCAGCTCATCAACAAGGTGCTGCTCGACGGAAAGCGTTCGACTGCCGAGCGCATCGTCTACGGCGCACTTGACGGCTGCCGTGAGAAGACCGGCACGGATCCCGTGCAGACCCTCAAGCGTGCACTTGACAACGTGAAGCCGACCCTTGAGGTGCGTTCACGTCGCGTCGGTGGCGCCACGTACCAGGTGCCTGTCGAGGTCAAGGGCAACCGAAG